>JALQTL010000287.1 GCA_023260935.1 Paracoccaceae bacterium | reverse complement strand
GCCCGGCGCGGATTGAGCGATGATACCCCCATGCTGAAGCTTGCCCCTGTCCTGCTGGCCCTTGCCTATGCCTTCCTGATGTTCCGGTTTTCGGTCTGGCGCAGCGCGAAGGAACTCGACGCCCGGTCGCACCCGCTGCGTGACACAGAGCTGGAGCCGCTGACCCGCCGCATGGCCGAGGCGCTGGAAATTCCGCGCATCGCCGTCCATGTCTACGAGGTGGAGCCGGTCAACGGCCTTGCCGCCCCCGATGGCCGCATCTTCCTGACCCAAGGGTTCCTGCGCAAATACCGCGCGGGCGAGGTCACGCCGGAAGAGCTTGCCAGCGTCATCGCGCATGAGCTGGGCCATGTGGCGCTTGGCCATACCCGGCGGCGCATGATCGACGTCACCGGCGCCAATGCGGTGTTCGTGATGCTGACCGCGCTGCTGGCCCGGTTCATCCCGATCCTCGGGATCTGGATCGCCAACCTGATTTCCACCGCGCTGATGGCGCGGCTGTCGCGGCGCGATGAATTCGAGGCCGATGCCTATGCCTCGGCCCTGCTCGTCAAGTCCGGGATCGGCACCGAACCGCAGAAATCGTTGTTTCGCAAGCTGGAGGCGCTGACGCGAAATGCCGGTGCCGGCATTCCCGCATGGCTGCTGAGCCACCCGAGGACCGCCGAAAGGATCGCCGCGATCGAGGCGGCCGAGGAGCGCTGGTCACAGGTGCCGCGCGGCTAGGCCGCCATCGCCTTTGACAACCGATGCAGGCGGGCCTTTTTCAGCATCGATTTCAACGTCACCTCGCGGCCCGAAAGATCGCTTGCGCGGGCCCGTGCGGCCTCGGCCACGCGGGCAAGGGTTTCGGGGTGGTGCGACTGCAAGTCCCACAGGAACCCGTCGGGATCGCGCCGCTGAAGCCCTTCCTCGGCCAAAGCGCCACGGGGGAAATCCTGCGCGTTGAAAGTAAGAATGCAATCGGCATGGCCGGCAATGGCCACCGCCAGCACATGCAGGTCATTGGCGTCGGGAAGATGCAGCCGCGCCTCGATCTCGGGGTGTTCGCGCACCATCGCCTGCGGAAAGCGCGCGCGCAGCACTGCCGCCTCAGCTTCGGCCACCACCGGCGCCCCGGGGCCCAGCTTGGCTGTCGCCAGCACCCATTCGCGCAAGATGCGTTCGGAAAAAAGCGGCCGGAACAGGCCCTCGGCGGCGCAGCCGGTCAGCAGGTCGCGCAGCGCGGTGGGAAAGAGGACACAGGCATCCAGCACCACCCGCGCGCCCTGCCCCGCGCCCGCCGTCATGGGGGCCGTCCCGTCAGTCATCCAGTCGGAACACCAGCGATTTCAGATAGCCGCTTTCGGCAAGCTGCGGCAGAACCGGGTGATCAGGCCCTGCAAAGCCGGTATAGAGGATCTGCCCACGCCGCCCTCCCCGCCCGATGCCCCGGGCCGAGGCATTGCGAAAGGCCGAAAGATCGGCCGCATGCGAACAGGAACACAAGACCAGATACCCGCCCGGCGCCACCAGCGGCGCGGCCAGCCGGGCGATCCGCTCATAGGCGCGCAGGCCCGCTTCCAACGCCGGCTTGGCCGGGGCAAAGGCCGGCGGGTCACAGATCACCAGATCAAACCGTGCCGCATCGCCCGCCAGCGATTCCAGCACCTCGAAAGCATCGCCTTGCCGGGTGGCAAAGCGCGTCTCCACCCCCATCTCGGCCGCCCCCTGCCGCGCCAGTTCCAGCGCCGCGGCAGACCCATCAACCGCAAGCGCCGAAGCTGCCCCGCTGGCAAGGCAGGCCAGACCAAAGCCGCCCACATGCGAAAACACATCCAACACCCGCGCATCCCGCGCCAGCCTTGCGGCAAAGGCATGGTTGGGGCGCTGATCATAGAAAAGCCCGGTCTTCTGCCCGCCCAGCAGATCGGCCAGATAGACCGCGCCGTTCATCGGCACACGGACGGGGCCCGCCAGCGTGCCACAAAGCAGCGTCACCTCTTCGGCCAGACCTTCCAGCGCCCGCGCCCGGCCCGCGCCATTCTTGACCACGGTGGAAACCCCCGTCACCGCCTGCAAGGCCGCGACCAGCGGCGCCAGCAGCGCATCGGCCCAGGCCGCGTTCGGCTGCACCACTGCCGCATCACCGAACCGGTCGATCACAACGCCGGGCAGGCCATCTGCCTCGGCATGGACCAGACGATAGAAGGGTTGATCGAACAGACGCGACCGCAGCGACAGCGCGCGGGCCAGCCGGGCCTCGAACCAGCCCTGATCGATCACCGCCTCGGGGTCACGGTCCAGCATGCGGGCGATGATCTTCGATTTGGGATTGACGGTGACAAGCCCCAGCGGCCGGCGCTCGGCATCCTCCAGCACGGCAAGCTGACCGGGTGGAAGCGCCTGCGTACGCCGGTCTGTCACCAGCTCATCGGCATAAACCCAAGGGAAGCCATGCCGGATGGCACGGGCCTCGGCCTTGGGGCGCAGGCGGACAACGGGGCGGGTCGGGGCGGATTGCACAGGGGGAGAGGTCATCATGACCCCTCCCTTAGCGGGTTTTCTCAGTGCGGGAAATGGGATTAGCGCAGGGCCGCCGGAACAGCAGCCGTGCCAAGGGTATCGGCCGCCCCCAGCAGCATCGGGTCCGTGACCGGAACGCTCAATTCGCGCCGCAGCACCTCGGCCAGACGGTTGACCACCACGACGCGCTGGGTCAGCCCCATCTGCTCTTCATGCAGCGCCTTTGCCCCGCCCGAGGCTTTGGTATCGGCCACCACCACGCGCGGCCCGTCGATGATCAGGCCCGTGTCCGCATCGCGCACTGTCAGATTGAACCGAAGGCTGTAGACACCGCCCACGCTGTAGCGGGTCTTTTCCGTCACGCCATGAAAGCGCGTGACTTCAACCTCCACCACCGCCGGGCGGCCCGATTTCATCGGCCCGGTGGCACGGAACAATGCCTCGTCGAACATGCTTTCGACCTGAAGGTAGCGGTCCCCCAGCGGTTCGCCGCGCCAGACCACATCGGCCAGCGGGAAATACACATTCGCCTCGGAAACCTTCAGCGTCCGCGGCACGCTGACCTTGACATCGCGCACGTCGTAAGCAGCCGCCATCACGATCGTCGCGGGTTGGGCCAGCAACTCGCCACGGGTGGCAAGGCTTAGCCCCCGGACATCGGCGTTGCGTGTTACGGTATCGGTACTGGCGCAGCCCGCCAGAAGCGTGGCTGCCGCAACAAGGGACATCAGCATGGATTTCATCACGAACCCTCCAAGGGTGCTGCCTTTCGTCCTCATTGCCTGTCAAAAGTGGCACAAATTCGCCTAAAATTGGCGCAAGTCGGGGTATATTGCCGGTAAAGCCCCCACCAATCCCTGCCCGCCCGCCCATATTAGGCGCTGCGCGGGAAACCGCCTGCCAGGGTTGTTAGCGCTAACGCAGCCTGCTATACTGCCGCGCAACCGAAGGAGAGACGAACCCGATGCCGCTGCACCCGACAATCGCCCGCGTGACCGACCGTATCCGCGAACGCAGCCACGCCAGCCGCTCGGCCTATCTGGCCCGGGTGTCGGCGGCTGTGTCGAACGGACCCAAGCTAACGGAGCCCAGCAACATGTACAGAGGGGGGGGTGCGCTCAACAACCAGGCGTGGGCGTCTTCTTCTTCTTCTAACGCCTTCCATCATCAGCAGCAGCAGCAGCAGCAA
>JALQTL010000162.1 GCA_023260935.1 Paracoccaceae bacterium | reverse complement strand
GAACCCCGCCACGCGGGTCAGAAAGCGCGACCCCGCCGCACATTGCGCCATCTCGTCCATCAACCGTGTGTCGCACAGGGCATGGCTGATCTCGGCCTTGTCGACAATCTTGGTCAACTCGCCCGCCCGCAGCATAGGCATGGTGTTCACCACCACCGCCCCCGCCTTGGTTGCGGCCAGCCAGCAAGCGACCATCGCAGGGTTATTGGCAGACCGGATCAGCACCCGGTTGCCGGGCTGCACCCCCAGATCATCGACCAATGCATGGGCCAGACGGTTGGTCCAGTCCGCCAACTCTTTGTAGGTCCGCCTGCGCCCGTTGCCGATCAGCGCGGTGCGGTCGCCGAACCCGCGCGCCACCATTGCATCGGTCAGTTCGACCGCGGCATTCAGCCGTTCGGGGTAATCAAACCCCTCTAGGAACAGATCAGGCCATTGCGCGGGCGGCGGCAGATTGTCCCGTGTGAAGGTGTCTACATGCGCGCTTGGTCCCAGCATTGGCATCACTCCCCCTGAAAGGCCCCTATGGCTTGGCGCGCGATGACAACGCGCTGCACGTCGGACGCGCCCTCGTAAATCCTTAGCGCGCGGATCTCGCGGTAAAGGCGTTCGACCACTGCACCTGCGCGCACCCCCTCGCCACCGTGCAACTGCACCGCCATGTCGATCACCTTTTGCGCCTCGTCCGTGGCATACAGCTTGGCCATCGCCGCCTCGCGCGTCACGCGCGGCGCGCCTGCATCCTTGGCCCAAGCCGCGCGGTAGACCAGCAAAGCAGCCGCATCGACACGCAGCGCCATATCGGCGACATGCCCCTGCACCATCTGCAGTTCGAACAGCGGCGCGCCCTGCACCTGCCGCGCCTGCACACGGCCCAAAGCCTCGTCCAAAGCCCGCCGCGCAAAGCCCAGCGCCGCCGCCGCCACGGTAGAGCGGAACACATCCAACACCGACATCGCGATTTGGAAACCCTGCCCCCGCTGCCCGATCAGCGCCGATCCCGGCACCCGCACGCCGTTAAAGCGCAGTCTTGCCAGCGGATGCGGCGCGATCGTCTCCAACCGCTCGACCACCTCAAACCCGGGCAGGCCCGCAGGCACTACGAATGCCGACAGCCCGCGCGCGCCCGGCGCCTCGCCTGTACGGGCAAAGACGGTATAGACATCTGCAATTCCGCCGTTCGAGATCCACGTCTTTTCGCCGTTCAGAACAAAACCGTTCCCATCGGTCTGTGCCGTCATGGTCGAGCTGGCCACATCCGACCCTGATTGCGGTTCGGTCAGGGCAAAGGCCGAAATCGCACGCCCTTCGCGCGTGCGCGCCAGCCATTCGGCCTTCTGATGGTCGGTTCCAAACAACGACAGCGCCCCGGTGCCCAGCCCCTGCATGGCAAAGGAGAAATCCGCCAGACCGTCATGGCGCGCCAATGTCTCGCGGATCAGGCACAAGCTGCGCACATCCAACGCCCCCTGCATCGCGCCCGAGTGCTGCAGCCAGCCACCCTGCCCCAGCATCGCCACCAGCGACCGGCAGGCCGCATCGGTATCGCTGTGATCTACCGCGCCAAGATGGCTAGCGCACCATTGATCCAGCGCACCGGCCAGTTCGCGATGCCGATCCTCGAAAAACGGCCAGTCCAGAAACGAGCGATCAGCCATGATGCGCAACCCCCGGTTTCTTTTGGCTCAAACCAATCCAACCCATCGTTCAATCCCCCGCGAAGACGGGTTTTTCCTTTGCGACGAAAGCCTCGTAGGCGCGCACGAAATCCTGTGTCTGCATGCAGATCGCCTGCGCCTGCGCCTCGGCTTCGATCGCCTGCTCAAGCCCCATGTTCCATTCCTGGTTCAGCTGGGTCTTGGTGATCCCATGTGCGAAGGTTGGCCCTTCGGCCAGACGGCGGGCCAGCGCCATGGCTTCGGCCTCCAGCACCTCGGGGGCGTGCAGCGCGTTCCAGAAGCCCCAAGCGTAGCCTTCCTCGGCCCGCATCACCCGCCCGGTATACAGAAGTTCCGCCGCCCGGCCCTGGCCGATGATACGCGGCAGCATGGCGCAAGCGCCCATGTCACAGCCCGCAAGCCCCACCCGGGTAAAAAGAAAGGCGCATTTCGCCGACGGTGTCGCCAGCCGAAGGTCCGAAGCCATGGCGATGATGGCGCCCGCCCCCACGGCCACCCCGTCCACCGCCGCAATGATCGGCTTGCCGCAGCCGATCATCGCCTTGACCAGATCGCCGGTCATGCGGGTAAAGGCCAGCAAGTCCTTCATCGGCAGCCCGATCAGCGGGCCGATGATGTCATGGACATCGCCGCCCGAACAGAAATTGCCCCCGTTCGAGGCGAAGACCACGACGTCAACGTCCGTCGCATAGACAAGCGCGCGGAAGGTATCGCGCAATTCGGCATAGCTGTCGAAGGTCAGCGGGTTCTTGCGGTCGGGCCGGTTCAGGCGAATGGTCGCCACACGGTCCTGAACCCGCCACAGGAAATGCTGCGGGCAAAGCCCGGCCATATCGGTCATTTCGACCCTCCCACTCGTTTCAGAATATCTGTCAGCCTGTCCAGATCGCTATCCGACAGGCCGGCAAACAGTTTCGAGACTTCCGCCTCATGCCCCGCGGCAAGGGTTTCAAAGGCCTTCGCCCCGGCCTCGGTCAAGGCCACGAAAACCGTGCGCCGATCGGTTTCCGATTGCCGGCGGGCCACGAAGCCGTCCTTTTCCAGCCGGTCCACCACCGTGGTCGCATTGCCGTTCGAAACCAGCAGCATGCGGCTCAACTCGCTCATCGTCACGCCATCGCGGCGGCGCCACAGCGCGGCCATGACGTCAAAGCGCGGCAGGGTCGTGTCGTGGTTCACCCGAAGGTGTTCGCGCAGATGATTTTCGGCCGCCCGGGTCACCCCCAGAAGGCGGATCCACATCTTCAGGCGGCGCTTGGATGCCTCGGTCACACCTCACCCCCCGAAATTGCCACGGCCTGCCCGTTCACCCCTTCCGACCCCGCCCCGCAAAGCCACAGGGCGGCGGCGGCCACCTCGTCCGGGGCGATCAGCCGGCCCTGAGGGTTCACGGCGGCCAGCGCGGCGCGGGCCTCTTCGGCGCTGCGGCCGGTCTTTTCGGCGATGTTGGCCACCGACCGGTCGGTCATCTCGGTATCCAGAAAGCCGGGGCAAAGTGCATTGACCGTGACCGGGCGGCGCGCCACTTCCAGCGCCAGTGCGCGAACCAGCCCCACCACCCCGTGTTTTGCCGCCACATAGGGCGCGACATAGGGATAGCCCTTCAGCCCTGCCGTCGAGGCGATGGCGATCAGCCGGCCCCAGCCTTCCATCTGGCGCAGCCCTTCGCGAAAGGTCAGGAACACGCCGGTCAGGTTCACCCCGATCATCTGGCCCCAGTCGTCGGCCCCTGTCTTCAGGAAGGGCTTGCTGACCGCAGCGCCCGCATTGGCAATCACGATGTCGCAAGGGCCGGCCTTTCGGAACAGGTCGCTGACCGACCCTTCCTCCGTCACATCGGCCACGATGGCCTGTATCCCGGGCTGGGCGCGTTCCACATCGCGCAGGGCCGAAAGCCTGCGCCCGGCGATCACCACGCTGGCGCCCTGATCGGCGAAGTGGCAGGCAAGGCCCGCCCCAAGGCCGCTGCCGCCACCGGTGATCAGAACGCGCTTTCCCTTCAGGCTCATCGCCTTGCCCTCA
>JALQTL010000113.1 GCA_023260935.1 Paracoccaceae bacterium | reverse complement strand
CAAGTCCGATCTTCAGCCCACGCCCCCGCAGCGCCGACAGAAGCGGACGCAAGGGCACGGCCTCTGCCATCGGGGCAAGGGCGGCGGCGGCATTGATATGGGCCGTGATCTGGGCCGGGCTTTGCCCCGGCAGATGCTCGGACAGCGCCAGGGCAATATCGGCGGCAGTGGCCGCGATCACCGGACTGTCGGGGGCGAAGCTGCCTTCCGCCAGATCAAAGCCGATGGCCTGCCCCAGCGTATCGGCGTGATCCTCATCCCGCGCAATGTCGCGTAGAAACCCGCGCGCCCATCCGCCCCAGCTTTGACGGAAATCGAACAGGGTTCCGTCCTTGTCAAATACCAGACCACCGATGCCTGCACCCATTTCCGTCCCTGCCCGAATGTCATGTTGCCTTTCGCGCACTGTGGCGCCTGCCCCGGCAAAGCGCAATCACGTCCAGTGCATCGTATCGCCGCCCGGCAGGCCGGCCCGTGCGTGCAGCACACTGTCATAGGGCCGGCCAATGCTGTCGCACAAAGCCATCACCCAGGCATCATCCATGAGGATGAAATCGAGGACCGAGGCAAGGAACTCGGGCCGGCCCGCGTTGGCGGGAAGATCTGGCAGCGAAGCCCCGGTCGCCCCCAGAAAGACCGGCAGCAGGTCTTCGTTCGACACAAGCCAGCCCAGCGCCTGAAGCGCCAGTGTTTCAGCGGATTCCTGCCGAGACATGGTCGAATTACCCCCCTTCGGGCCTGATGCAGACAATTTTAGTCGATGAGGAACGAAAGCGTTATTGGTTCGGCAAGAATTCCTTAACCAAACAGTAGCAACAAGGTCGGGTGGCATGTTTCAATGGGTCTGGTCATGGACGGTATGGTTCTTATCGCGGATGACGTTGCGACCAACAGGATATTGCTGAAGGCGACCTTCGGCGATGCCGGTTATACGCCGATCCTGACCTCTGCCAAGGGTGATTGCCTGCAACGGGCTGCGGGCGAACGACCCGATGGCATCGTGCTTGCGCTTGATCTTGCCGCGCCCGACAATCTGGCCCTTCTGTCGCGTCTGAAAGCCGATCCGCGCACCCGCGACATTCCGGTGATCGTGCTGACCAGTTCGCAGGATGTGGCCCTGCGGCTTCGGGCGCTGGAAATCGGGGCGGATGACGTCTTTTCCCTGCCTGTTGACGGCAAGGTGCTGCTGGCGCGGTTTCGCAATCTGCTGCGATCTCGCCAGGCCTATGCCGGGTTGACGGACGGGCAGGAAGCCATGCTGTTCGGGATCGAGGAGGAGGGCGCCGATTTCACCCTGCCGGGGGCGCTGACCATCCTGTCGGATCGGCCGGATGCCGCCGAGGCACTTTCGCGCCAGCTTCGCCCTCTGATGGCCGAACGGATTTGCATTGCCGGCCTTGCAGGCTTTCTGCAAGAGGCCGATCCGGGGGCCAGCGCGGCCGATATCTATCTGGTCGACGGCAGCGGCGATGGGGAAGACCCTGCGCGTCGGCTGTTGCCGGAACTGCGCAGCCGGATGACCTCGCGCCATGCCGGCATCTGCCTGATGACAGGGCAGAACCGGCCCGATCAGGCCACCATGGCGCTCGATCTGGGGGCGGATGCGATCATCGACACCGCCACGCACCCGGAAGAGGTCGCGGCCCGCCTTCGGCGCCTGCTTGTCCGCAAGCGCCAGTCAGACCGGACGCTCAGCCGCTTGCAGGACGGGTTGCGCCTTGCCATGGTCGATCCGCTGACCGGGTTGTTCAACCGCCGCTATGCAATGGCCTTTCTGGCCGAACTTTCCCAATCCGCGCGGCGCAGCGGCCAACCCTATGCCATTCTTCTGGCCGATCTTGATCGTTTCAAATCGGTGAACGACCGCTTTGGCCATGCCACCGGAGATCAGGTTCTGATCGAGGTTGCGCAACGCCTGACGGGGGGCTTGCGGCGCGAGGATCTGGTGGCGCGCATTGGTGGCGAAGAATTCCTGATCATCCTTCCCGACCAGTCCGTTGCCCGGGCCGAACAGATTGCGCGCACGCTGTGCCGCCTGATCGAGGAACGCCCTGTCGCCCATCACCGCAACGAACCGGTGCATGTTACCGCCTCGATCGGCCTTGCCGTCTGGACGCCGGGCGAGGATTTCGCGCTTGCCGGATCGGGGACAAACCGGGCCGCCTGCGCCCGGGGCCATGATCTGATCGAACGGGCAGACAGGGCGCTGCTGCGGTCAAAACAGGCCGGGCGCAACCATGTGACAGTGAACTGAAGCTGCCATCGGCCCGCGCTGGACTGCGCGGGGGCGCATCAGTCGCGGGGGCGGCGGCGGCGTTGCAGCGCTTGCTCCAACCGGTCGGCAAACTCAAGCCGCTCGGCCTCGGGCATGGAAGTGACAAGCGCCGCCAGTGCCTGCCGCCCCTCATCGGCGCGCACTTCAAGCCGCGCGCCCTGTTGCGCGATCAGGCTGCGAAACTCTTCGGCATCGAACGGGCTGCGCCGCAGGCTTTCAGCAATGGCCGCCACGTCCGAACGGAACTGTTCGCGTGCGTGACGCAGATTGCCGCCCCTTTCCGCCATGCCCTTGAACAATGCCCGCCTCTGATCACGGGAAAGCGCTTCGGTAAAGGGACCAAAGGCGATGTCACGCGTGGCGGTGGGGCGCTCGCCGTCATACCGCATCTTCAGCGCCGTGCCGGCCACTACGCCCAGCACCGCCAGATTGACAGCCAGCGACAGCGCCAGAAGGATCTTGAACCCCCGACTTGCGCCGGATACCGGCACCGGGGCCTTGTTTTCGGTCATTGCGCCACCTCATCGGCATAAAGCATGTCATAGCCTGGCATCAGGTCCAGCCCATCCGCCTCGGCGGCAAGACTGTAGCTGTCCGTCAGGGAAACCAGCGCATCGGGCTGCACATAGCCCACCACAAGCCCCGCCATCGCGGCCGATCCGATCCCCGCCACCACCGCCGCCCCGCCAAGGGCCTGTGACAGCCGCGCCAGCCAGCCGCGCCTGGCCACAGCTGAACGACCGCGCACTGGCACCGTATGTTCCGCCCCACGGGGCGCCGGTTGCAGACGTTCGGCATCGGCCAGCACGCGCGCCATGAATTCCGGCCCGGCAGGTTCCAGGCAGGCGCGTGCCTGATCAAACAGGGCATCCAGAGCGTCACGGTCGGTCATCTCAGTCATCCTCGCCATATCCAAGGTCATCGCGCCGCCCAGAAAGGGCAGCCGAAAGGGCCCGTTTGCCGCGCGCCGTCAAGCTTTCCACCGCTTCCACCCCGATCTCCATGATTTCGGCGATCTCGGGGTTGGAAAGCCCTTCAAGGTGGCGCAGCACCACCGCTTGCCGCTGGCGCTCGGGCAGATTGTTCAGCCCGGCCTGCAAGGCAACCATGCGATCTGCCTCGATCAGCCCCGCCACGACACCCGGCGCGGCATCGGCCACGTCGGGGGCGTCCTCCAGCGGCGCGGCCCTGCGACGCTGCCGATGGCGTAGCCTGTCGGTGGCAAGGTTCGACACCACCCGGTACAGCCATGTGGTGATCTGTGCCTCGCCCGGGCGCCAGTCGGGGGCAAATTTCCACAGCCGCAGCATTGCTTCCTGTGCGATGTCTTCCGCTTCGGCCCGATCGCCCAGAATGCGCATCGCGTAGGCCAGAACCCGCGGCGCCAGACGCCCCACCAGATGCCGGGCCGCATCCCGGTCTCCGTTGGCATAGAGAACCAGAAGCGTCTCGTCCGAGACGGTGGCCAGACTGTCTCTTGGCATGTCCATCCAGATCGGCAGTAACGGGTTTCAAGACGCTGCGAAAGACCTGCGCCACGTCATCCG
>JALQTL010000122.1 GCA_023260935.1 Paracoccaceae bacterium | reverse complement strand
TAGTCCCGGGTCTGCACGATTCCCGAATGGAGGTATAGGTTGTGCGGCATTACGGTGGCTCCGAGGATACCGAGCGCCAAGTATAGCATTTCCGGGTTGGTGACGATCTCAGTCGTCGGCGCAAAGCCTCGGATCACGTCGCCCCCGAAGATCAGCATGGCAATCAGCGCCACCAGCGTGGTGCCCGAGGTCATCAAGGTGCGGCTGAGCGTTTCGTTGACCGTCAGGTTCATCACGTCGCGCAGTGGCATCGTCTTGTATTTCATCAGGTTTTCGCGAAGACGGTCGAAGACGACGACCGTGTCGTTGATCGAGTAACCCAGAATCGTCAGCAGGGCCGCGATGATCGCCAGATCGAACTTGATCTGGAAGACCGCAAAGATGCCGATGGTGATGAAAACGTCATGCACAAGGGCGGCGACCGCGCCCACCGAATACTGCCATTCGAACCGCAGCCAGATGTAGATCAGGATGCAGGCTGTGGCGGCCGTCATCGACAGGATCGCCGCCCAGATCAATTCCCCCGATACCTTGGGGCCAACCGATTCAACAGAAGCAATCTTCAGCGCCGGGTCTTGCGCCTGCAAGGCTGCCTCAACCGCCTGCACGGTTTCAGGGGTAATCGCCTCGGCCCCTTCCTGGGCCGAAATGCGCACCATGGCCACATGCTGATCTTCGCGGAAAGTGGGGTCGAACACCTCGGTGATCAGCACATCGCCCACCGGCAGCCCCGTCATGGCCTGACGATAGGCCCCCACATCGACGGGCTGCGTCGATTCCGTGCGGATCGTGGTGCCGCCCTTGAAGTCGATGCCGAAGTTCAGCCCGATCACCGCCCAAGCAAGGATCGCCAGCACCGACAACAGCATGGATCCGCCAAAAGTGACCCATTGCCAGCGGAAGAAATCGATATTGGTCTTTTCGGGAACCAGCCGCAAACGCCAAGCCATGATGAACCCCCTTCAGACCGTGATCGTTTTGGGCCGAGCCCGGTTATACCAGATCTCGACCAGAACGCGCGTCACAAACAGCGCCGTGAAGACCGAGGTGATGATGCCGATGCCCAGCGTGATGGCAAAGCCCCGCACCGGGCCTGCCCCCACCGCAAACAGCACGACAGCCGTGATGAAGGTGGTGATATTGGCATCCACGATGGCCGATTTTGCCCGCTCGTAGCCCAGTTCGATGGCCCGACCGGGCGATTTCGCGTTGCGCAATTCCTCGCGGATGCGTTCGAATACCAGCACGTTGGCATCGACCGCCATCCCGATGGTCAGAACGATGCCGGCGATCCCGGGCAAGGTCAGCGTGCCGCCAATGGTCGACAGCGCGCCGAAGATCAGCGCCATGTTGATGGCAAGCGCCACATTGGCAAAGAAGCCGAAGATGCCATAGCTGGCCCACATGAAGAACACGACCGCCACCATGGAAACCACGGCCGCGATCTTGCCCGCATCGATCGAATCCTGCCCCAGTTCGGGGCCCACGGTCCGCTCTTCCAGAAAGGTCATCTCGGCCGGCAGCGCACCGGCGCGCAGCAGAACGGCAAGCTGGGTCGATTCCTCGACCGTGAAAGACCCTGTGATGATCCCCGACCCGCCCGCGATGTGGCTTTGGATGACCGGGGCACTGATCACCTCTCCGTCCAGCACAATGGCGAAAGGCTGGCCGATATTGGCGGCGGTATAATCCCCGAACTTCCGCGCCCCCGAGGGGTTGAAGCGGAAGTTCACGGCCGGGCGATTGTTCTGGTCAAAGGCGGGCTGTGCATCCACCAGCTCTTCGCCGGTCACCACAGGGGTTTCTTCGATGATGTAATAGACGCCCGGTTCATTCATCGCCGGCAGCAACTCATTGCGCGGGCCGGCATCGGCCCCCGCCTCGGTGGTGCGTCCCACGACCGGGTTGAACGTCAGCTTGGCGGTAGTGCCGATCAGTGCCTTCAGTTCCGCCGCCGATCCGATGCCGGGCACCTGAATCAGCACCCGGTCTTCGCCCTGCCGCTGGATCGTGGGTTCACGGGTACCCACCTCGTCCACCCGGCGCCGGATGATCTCCAGGGATTGCAGGATTGTCCGGTTGTCGGTGGCGGTCTTTTCCGCATCCGAAAGCTGGATCACGATATCCTCGCCCTCGACCGAAACGGCGATATCGTTCTGGCCAACGCCCGTCAGGCTGACCACCGGGGTTGCCAGCGCGTTCACGGCATCCAGCGCCGCCGTCATGCCGGCGGGGTTGGAAATCGCCACCCGCAGCGTCCCATCGGGGCTGGGGAGGCGGCGCACATTGCCCACCTGATCGCGCACGGCGCGCAGGGCATCCCGCACATCGGGCCAAAGCCCGTCCATCCGGGCCTTGTAGACATCGGCAACCTTCACTTCGGCCAGCAGATGCGCGCCGCCCCGCAGGTCAAGCCCAAGATTGACCAGCGATGAGGGCATGAAATCGGGCCAAAGCGCACGGTCGGCCGCCTGTTCGGGTGTGGCCACGCCATTTGCCGCCTCGATGGCGGCAACGGCGTCGTTGTGGCGCTCGACATTGGTGTAGTTCAGGTTCGGAAAAGCCGCGATGATCCCCCATGCACAGATGAGAAGGATCAGGGCACGCTTCCACAGCGGCATCGGGTTCATCGCGGATTTCCCTTAAGAAGCAGCAGGTTCGGTCTTGTTCATCACCTGAACGATGGTCTGCTTGACCACCTTGACCTTCACACCGTCGGCGATTTCCACCACCACGGTGCCGTCTTCGTTCACATGGGTCACCTTGCCCACGATGCCGCCCTGCGTCAGCACCTGATCGCCCCGGCGCAGCGCCTCGACCATGGCTTTGTGTTCTTTCAGCTTCTTCTGCTGCGGGCGGATCAACAGGAAATACATGATCCCGAAGATCAGGATCAGCGGCACGAAGCTGGTGAATGCGGCACCTGCGCCACCACCGGCGGCTTGTGCAAAGGCTGGGGTCACGAACATGAACGTCCTCTCACTGTCAGTCGGGGACGCAGACTGCCCCGGTTTTTCGGCGCGCACCCTATCGCCGGGGCCTTGTCGAGGCAAGCCAGAGCGGCTTTTGCGCTTGGCCGGCATATATGGCCGATGACGGGCGAATGGTAGGCCCCTTCGGCAGGTTTCGCGCATGCCCTTTCACAGGCGCGGCAAATCGGGCATAAGCCGCGCTGCAACCGATGGAGGACTTCCCATGCATGACATCAAGGCAATCCGCGAAAACCCCGCAGCTTTCGATGCGGCACTGGCGCGGCGTGGGTTGTCTGCCATGTCATCGGAAATTCTGGCGCTGGATGCCGACCGCCGGGCAAAGATTGCCGCGGCCGAGGCGGCACAGGCCGACCAGAACAAGGCAAGCAAGGACGTCGGCGCAGCAAAGGCGCGCGGCGATGATGCCGAATTCGACCGCCTGCGCGCCCTTGTGGCCGAAAAGAAGGCCGAAATCGCCCGGCTGACGGCCCAAGCGGCCGAAGAAGACGCCGCGCTGCGCGACATGCTGAGCCGGATCGACAACCTGCCGCTGGACGAAGTGCCCTTCGGCCGCAGCGAAGAGGATAACGTGGAAGTGCGCCGCTGGGGCACCCCGCGGAGCTTCAACTTTGCCCCGAAAGAGCATTTCGAGATCGCCGGCGTCAAACCGGGGATGGATTTCGAAACGGCCGCGAAGCTTTCGGGCAGCCGCTTCGTGGTTCTGAAAGGGGCGGTCATCCGGGTGCATCGCGCCCTGGCCCAGTTCATGCTGGACACCCATGTGAACGACCATGGCCTGACCGAATGCTGGACGCCCGTTCTGGTAAAGGACGAAGCGATGTTCGGCACCGGCAACCTGCCGAAGTTCACCGAAGACAGCTACCGGACGACGAATGGCTGGTGGCTGGTTCCCACTTCGGAAGTGACCCTGACCAATTTCGTGGCCGGCGATATCGTCGAGGAAAGCGCCCTGCCGATGCGCATGACCGCCCACACCCAATGCTTCCGGTCCGAAGCAGGGTCGGCGGGCAAGGATACCACCGGGATGCTGCGCCAGCACCAGTTCGAAAAGGTGGAGATGGTGACGATCTGCACCCCTGAAACCGCCCTTGCCGAACATGACCGGATGACGCGCTGCGCCGAGACGATTCTGGAAAAGCTGGGCCTGCCCTACCGCACCATCGTGCTGTGCACGGGCGACATGGGCTTTGGCAGCCAGAAGACCCATGACCTTGAGGTCTGGCTGCCCGGGCAGAACCGCTATCGCGAGATTTCATCCTGTTCCACCTGCGGCCAGTTTCAGGCCCGTCGGATGAATGCGCGCTACCGCCCCGCCAGCGGAGGGAAGCCGGAATTCGTGGCCACGCTGAACGGATCGGGCCTTGCCGTCGGGCGCTGCCTGATTGCGGTGCTGGAAAACGGGCAGCAGGCCGACGGGTCGGTCGATCTTCCGGCAGTGTTGCACCCCTATCTGGGCGGCAAGACCCGGATTTCGGCCTCGGGCCATCTGGAATGAAACCTTTTGCGCGATCGGGCGTTAACCTGCCATGACCCTGCGTTCCCTCGTTCTTCTTGTCTTCACGCTGGCCTTCGGGGCGGCGCCGTTCCTGACGCCGCCCTTCACCGGCTATGATCCACAGATTTTCCCGGTGGTGATCGACCGCCCCTCGATCCAGCCTGCGGGATATGCCTTCGCGATCTGGTCGGTCATCTATCTGTGGCTCTTTGCCCATGCGGGCTATGGTTTCTGGAAACGCGCGCACAGCCTTGACTGGGATGCCACGCGGGTGCCGCTGATCCTTTCGCTGGGTCTTGGCACGCTGTGGCTCTGGATCGCGGCATGGGCCCCGGTGCTGGCGACGCTGGCCATCATCGCGATGCTGGCCACGGCGCTTGCGGCCTTTCTTCTGTCGGATGAATTCTATGACCGCTGGCTTCTGTCGGCCCCGCTGGCCATCTATGCGGGCTGGCTTTCAGCCGCCGCCGCCGTATCGACCGGCGTGGTTGCCGCGGGCTATGGCATCCTGACCGATACCGAAGCCGCCTTTGCCATGCTGGCTTTTGTTCTGGCGCTGTCCACGGCGGTGCAGCTTTTGCGCCCCGAAATGCCGGTATACGGGCTGACCGTGATCTGGGCGCTGATCGGGGTGATCGTGGCGAATGCCACGGCCAACCCGCTGGTTGCCCTTGTCGCCGCCGGTGCCGCCGCCGCGATGGCCGCGCTTCTGGCATGGCAATGGAAAAGGCAGCGCAGAAGCCGCTGACAACGGGGGCGGCTGACCACGCGAGCCATTGACGCGGCGCAGCGCTTGCGCCATCCCCTGCCCCCATGCTGCGCATTGACACCATCACCTACAACGTCGAAGGCCGCCCCCTGTTCGAGGGGGCGTCCGCCACCATTCCCACCGGCCACAAGGTGGGCCTTGTCGGGCGCAACGGCGCGGGCAAGACCACGCTTTTCCGCCTGATCCGTGGCGAACTTGCGCTGGAAGGCGGCGAGATTTCGATGCCGTCGCGCGCGCGCATCGGTGGCGTCGCGCAAGAGGTGCCTTCCTCTGCCACCTCGCTGCTCGATACGGTGCTGGCCGCCGACACCGAACGCACCGCCCTTCTGGCCGAGGCGGAAACCGCCACCGACCCTGCCCGCATCGCCGATGTGCAGTCCCGCCTTGCCGATATCGGCGCCTGGAGCGCCGAGGCCCGTGCCAGTGCCATCCTGCGCGGCCTGGGCTTTGACGCCGAGGCGCAACTGCGCCCCTGTTCGGATTTCTCGGGCGGCTGGCGGATGCGTGTGGCCCTTGCCGGCGTGCTGTTCTCCGCGCCCGATCTCTTGCTGCTGGACGAACCCACCAACTACCTTGATCTGGAAGGTGCGCTCTGGCTGGAAAGCTATCTGGCCCGCTACCCCCATACCGTGCTGATCATCAGCCATGACCGCGGCCTGCTGAACCGTGCCGTCGGGTCGATCCTGCATCTGGATAACCGCAAGCTGACGTTGTGGAACGGCCCCTATGACCAGTTCGCGCGCCAGATGGCCGAACGCCGCGCCCTGCAAGCCGCAGAAGCAAAGAAGATCGAGGCCCGCCGAGCCCATCTGCAAAGCTTTGTCGACCGTTTCAAGGCCAAGGCCTCCAAGGCGGTGCAGGCGCAAAGCCGGGTAAAGATGCTGGAAAAGCTGCAACCCATCACCGCGCCGGAAGAGGCAAGGAAGGTGGTCTTCACCTTCCCCGAGCCCGAGGAACTGTCGCCCCCCATCGTCAACCTTGAAGGTGCGGCCGTAGGCTATGGCGGCCCGCCGGTGCTGAAGCGGTTATCCTTGCGCATCGATCAGGACGACAGGATCGCCCTTCTGGGCCGCAATGGCGAAGGAAAATCCACCCTTTCCAAGCTTCTGGCCGGCAAACTTCAGCCGTCCGAAGGGCGCGTGGCGCGGTCGTCCAAGCTGCGTATCGGCTATTTCGCCCAGCATCAGGTGGATGAACTTCACCTTGACGAAACCCCGCTGCAACATCTTCAGGCCCTGCGCCCTGCCGAAGGTCAGGTCAAGCTGCGCGCCCGTCTGGCCGGGTTCGGCCTGATGGCCGATCAGGCCGATACGGTGGTGGGCCGCCTGTCGGGCGGGCAGAAGGCGCGGCTGTCGCTGCTTCTGGCAACGCTGGACGCACCGCATCTTCTGATCCTCGACGAACCGACGAACCACCTTGATATCGAAAGCCGCGAGGCGCTGGTCGAGGCGTTGAACGATTACACCGGGGCGGTGATCCTTGTCAGCCATGACATGCACCTGCTGGGTCTGGTGGCCGACCGGCTTTGGCTGGTCAAGGGCGGCGCCGTCACCCCCTATACCGAAGACCTGGACAGCTATCGCAAGATGCTGCTTGCCAGCGATGACGAGGTAAAGACAGCCCCAAAACCTGTTGAAAAACCACGCAAAGCCAGCCGCGATGAAATCCTTTCCCTGCGGGCCGAGCTGCGCAAATGCGAAGATCGCCTGACGCGCCTTGCCGAAATGCGCGAAAAGCTTTCCGCCATCCTTGCCGACCCGTCGCTTTATGACGATTCCCGGATCAGCGAGCTGGAAGGCTGGAACCGCAAGTTCGCTGAACTCGAAGAAGCCGAACAGAAGGCCGAGGCGCTCTGGCTCGATGCCCAGGAACGGCTTGACGCCGCCGAAACCTGATCGTCCTTCATCTGTTCCCGAAGATCCCCGGGTGTGGCCGCCTGGGTGACCGAGGGGCAGAGCCCGTTTTTGCCTTGCCCCAAAGCCCGCCGCCGCCTACCGTCACCGCCATGGAACCTGCCTTACTGATCACAGCCTTCGCCACGCTCTTCGTGGTGATCGACCCGCCGGGCCTTGTGCCGCTTTTCATCGCCCTGACCCGGGGGATGGAGGCCGAGCGGCGGCGTGCCATGGCGCTGCGGGCCTGCCTGATCGCGGCGGTTCTGCTCACGCTTTTCGGCATCGCGGGCGAGGCGATCCTTGGCTTTGTCGGCATCTCGATGCCGGCTTTCCGCATTGCGGGGGGCATCCTGTTGTTCCTGACCGCGTTGGACATGCTGTTCGAACGCCGCACCCAGCGGCGCGAAGGCCAGCAGCCCGACCCTGACCATGATCCTTCGGTCTTTCCGCTGGCCACGCCCCTGATCGCGGGCCCCGGGGCCATAGCCTCGATGATCCTTCTGATCGGTCAGGGCGGGGGCGACTGGACGGCCACCCTTGCGGTGATGGGGCTGATGTGGGCGATGATCCTGGTGACCTTCCTCTTCCTGCTTGCCTCGCCCCCGTTGGAGCGGCTTCTGGGCCGCACCGGCACCATCGTGATCACGCGCCTTCTGGGCATGTTGCTGGCAGCCCTTTCGGTCCAGTTCGTGATTGACGGTGTGCGCCAGACCGGGCTGATCTGACCCCGGCCCTTGCCCCGGGGGGTGCGCGCCCTTACCTGATCGGTGCAGACAGACAGAAAGGGCCGCGGAATGGACAGCGACCAGATTGCACGTCTGGGCTATCTTGCCCTGCTTCTGGCAGCCGTCGGCGGCTGGATCATGGTGGAATACCGTGGTCGCCTTGGCCTTGCGCTGCGAACGGCAATGGCCTGGGGCCTGATCGTGGTGGGGCTGATGGCGGGCTATGGCCTGTGGCAGGACATCCGCACCGATCTGCACCCGCGCGCCACCGTGCTGGAAAGCGGTGACATCCGCATCCCCCGGGCCAAGGACGGGCACTTTTATCTGACGGTTCAGGTCAATGGCACGCCGATCGACTTCATGGCCGACACCGGCGCCACCAACATGGTGCTGACCGCGCAGGACGCGCGGCGCATCGGGATCGACCCGCAGGCGCTGGTCTATCTGGGCGAGGCGCGCACCGCCAATGGCAGCGTCGCCACTGCACATGTCACCCTGCCCGAGGTGCAACTGGGCCCGTTCGAGGACCGGCAGGTTTCGGCATGGGTCAATGGCGGAGAGATGGACATCTCCTTGCTGGGCATGGATTATCTGGGGCGCTACCGGATCGAGATCGACGGTGGCGAGATGATCCTGAAACGCTAGGTCAGGCGGTTCCCGCCGGGCTGGCCTCGGCCGCCCTTTCGGCCTTCATATGCCAGCGTCCCCCCTCTTCCGACCAGTATTGCGCGGCAATCCCCGCCCCTGTCACCTGTTTCCAGAAGGCCCGGGCGCGGGCAAGCTGTGACGGGTCATCGCCATCGAAGATGACCCAGACCCGTTCCATCTGCCGCGCCTCGTCCAGACTGGCCTCGGCCCCGTCCAGCAGCATCAGCCCCCGCGCACCGTTCACTGCCGGCCCCTGCCCCAGAAGCACCGGCTGATCTGCGTCATGCGGCCCGCCTTCCAGCCCATGGGGAATGAAGCCGTCTTCGGGGTGCTGCCACAGACGGGCATCCAGCCGGATCAGCGCGGCAGGGTCCGCAGAGCGCAGCATGACGCGCCACCCCTGCCCCCGTGCGCGGTCCAAGAGCAGGCGCAGGGTCTGCTCGGCCCCCGAACGGGTCAGGTGGTAAAACATCACGATGCCCATCGGCGGCTGCCTAGCGGGGTTCGTAACGGTCGCGGATCAGCCGGTTCAGCGCCATCACCCCCCAGCCCGTCGCCCCTTTGGGCGCCAAGGTGGAATCGGCCTTCAAAAGCGCCGTCCCGGCGATATCAAGATGGCACCATGCCGTTTCGGGCGCGATGAACCGGGCGAGGAACTGCGCGGCGGTGATCGCCCCGCCGTCACGACCGCCCACATTCATCATGTCGGCAATCCGCGACTTCAGCTTCTGGTCATAGGCATCGCCCATGGGCATGCGCCACGCCCCCTCGCCCTCGGCCCCCGCAGCCTTCAGGAAGGCGTTGCACAGATCGTCATTGTTGGAAAAGACGCCGGTATTTTCATGCCCCAGCGCGATGATGATCGCCCCGGTCAGGGTGGCAAGGTTGATCACATCCTTCGGCTTGAACCGCTGCTGCGCATACCACAGCACATCCGCCAGAACGAGCCGACCCTCGGCATCGGTGTTGATCACCTCGATCGTATCGCCCTTCATGGAACGGACCACATCGCCCGGCCGCTGCGCCCGCCCGTCGGGCATGTTCTCAACCAGCCCGACCAACCCCACGACATTGGCCTTGGCCTTGCGCACGGCCAGCGTCCGCATCACGCCCGCCACGGTGCCGGCGCCCCCCATGTCCATCGTCATCTCTTCCATCCCGGCCGCGGGCTTGATCGAGATGCCGCCGGTATCGAGGTGCCGGAGCCCGAAGTGAGCGGCCAGCCGCTTCCCCAGCGTCCCCTTGCCCGACGCCGCCGGTCCGTCGATGGCAATGATCATGACAACTCAGCACCCAACCCGCGCATCATCGCAACGAAAGTCGGGAAG
>JALQTL010000020.1 GCA_023260935.1 Paracoccaceae bacterium | reverse complement strand
GCCCGCTACAGCCCGCAGATGGGGTTCGAAGGCGCCAATGTGATCTTCGACACCTGGATTCATCCGCTGGTCATGGGGCTGGAAGAGCATCTTCTGACGATGTTCCGTGAGGATTTCGAGTTCCACGATGCAGCCGGGGCGAGCCACCATGGTGGCAAGGCGGGTCGGCAGGATGCGCCGCCCGTCGCTGTCGCGGTGCCAGACGAGCAGGCAGGCGCGGAGCCGGGCGCGCAAGACGCCGCCGATGGCGGGGGGGCTCTGCCGCCCGGCTTTCCCTCCCCCCGGGATACGTCCGAACAGATGAAGCCCGCCGAGCTGCCAGACGGGATTGCCGGGCAGCCCGGCCCGCGCTGGCTTGATGATGCAGAGCGGGAGTTGAAGAAGATCCCGTTCTTCGTGCGCGGCAAGGCCCGCCGCAATACCGAGAAATATGCCGCCGACCGCGGCGTGACGGCGATTTCCGTGGAAACCCTCTATGAGGCGAAGGCACATTATGCGCGATGACCGCTTCGCCTCTTCGCCCGAACAGAGCGCCCCAAAGGCCGACGGGGTTTATCGTTTCGTGATCGTCACGCTGGATGCGCATGCCGCAGGGCCTGCCGCACGGGTAGCCCCGCATCTGGCGCGCGATTTTCCCGGCATCGAGGTTTCGGTTCATGCCGCTGCCGAATGGGCGGAAAACCCGGCGGCCCTTGCCCGCGCGCGGGCGGCGGTGGACAGCGCCGATGTGATCGTGGCGAACCTGCTGTTCATCGAGGAACACATCACCGCCATCCTGCCCAATCTTCAGCGCGCCCGCGAGCGCGTGGATGCCTTTGTCGGCGTGATTGCCGATCCGCAGATCGTCAAGCTGACGCGGATGGGCGATCTGGACATGGCCAAGCCGGCCAGCGGGGCCATGGCTTTGCTGAAAAAGCTGCGCGGAACCAAGGCGCCCTCTGGGTCTTCGGGCGAAAAGCAGATGGCAATGCTGCGTCGCCTGCCGAAGATCCTGCGCTTCCTGCCCGGCAAGGCGCAGGATCTGCGCGCCTGGTTCCTGTCGATGCAATACTGGCTGGGCGGGTCGGACGACAACATCGAGGCGATGATCCGCTATCTGGTCGGGCGCTATTCGGGCAATCGCGACTGGTCGCAGATCAAGGCCGCGGCCCCTGTCGATTACCCCGATGTCGGGCTTTACCATCCACGGCTTGCGGGCCGCATCACCACCGATGCCGCCACCCTGCCCCGCCCGGAAGGGGCGACGGCCACGGTCGGCATGCTGATGCTGCGGTCCTATATCCTTGCCGGGGATACGGCGCATTACGATGCGGTGATTGCCGAATTCGAACGCCGCGGGATTGCCGTGCTGCCCGCCTTTGCCGGAGGGCTTGATGGGCGCCCAGCGATCCGGGCGTATTTTCAGGGTGATACGGGCCCAAGGGTTGACGCGATGGTATCGCTGACCGGGTTCAGCCTGGTGGGGGGGCCGGCCTATAATGACAGCCCCGCCGCGGTAGAGGCGTTGGCCGCGCTGGACGTGCCCTATGTGGCCGCGCACCCCCTCGAATTCCAGACACTGGGACAATGGGGGGCGAGCGGCGGCGGCCTGGGGCCGGTGGAAACCACCATGCTGATCGCCCTGCCCGAGATTGACGGGGCGACGAACCCCACGGTCTTTGCCGGGCGCCACGAGGCGGGCGGGTGCAAGGGCTGCTACAAGAGCTGTACGGCCGCAACGGCAGAGGCGCTGGAAACCCGAGCCATGGCGCCCTGTTTCGAACGGATCGAGGCACTGGCGGAAAAGGTCCGCCGTCTGGCGCATCTGCGCCGGTCGGAAGTGGCGGCGCGCAAGGTGGCGATCATCCTTTACGGCTTTCCGCCCAATGCCGGGGCTGCGGGCACGGCGGCCTATCTTTCGGTCTTTGAATCGCTCTGGAATGTGTTGCAGGCGATGAAAGCCGAAGGCTACGACGTGGAGCCCCCGGCATCCGTCGAAGACCTGCGCGAGGCGATCCTTGGCGGATCGGCCGCCACCTATGGCCAGCCGGCCAATGTGGCCGCCATCGTGCCCGCGGCCGAGATCGTGGCGCGCCAGCCCTGGCTGAAGGAGATCGAGGCCGCCTGGGGCCCTGCCCCGGGGCGCGCACAGACCGACGGGCGCGGCGTCTTCGTGCTGGGCCGGCAGATGGGGTCTGTCTTCATCGGGCTGCAGCCGGTCTTTGGCTACGAGGGCGATCCGATGCGCCTTCTGTTCGAAAAGGGCTTTGCGCCCACGCATGCCTTCACAACCTTCTATCGCTGGGTCCGCGAAGACTTTGGCGCCGATGTGCTGCTTCATTTCGGGATGCACGGGGCGCTGGAATTCATGCCGGGCAAGCAGGCGGGCGTTGCCGAAACCTGCTGGCCCGACCGGATGATCGGCAATCTGCCGAATGTCTATCTTTATGCCGCCAACAACCCATCCGAGGCGACGCTGGCCAAGCGCCGGTCGAATGCGGTGACGGTAACGCATCTGACCCCGCCGCTGGCGCAGTCGGGGCTGTACAAGGGACTGGCCGATCTGAAGGATTCGCTGCAACGTTTCCGCGCGCTGGATCCGGGCGCGCATGAACGTGCCGAACTGGCCGATCTGGTGCGCGAACAGGCCCGGGCGGTGGACATGGACCCGTCAGACATGGACGGGCTGTGGATCAGGCTGCTGGAAACTGAAGGCGCGCTGATCACCGACGGGTTCCATGTCATCGGCCGCAAGATGAGCTCCGAGGCACGCGCGGCGATGCTGGAGCTGATGCCCGCAACGGCCGACCGCGCGCTTGCCAGCCGCCTGCTGCAAGAGGAGCATGAGGTCGCGGGCCTGCTGCGCGCCCTGTCGGGCCGCTTCATCAGCCCGGTGCCGGGGGGCGATCTGATCCGCGCGCCCGAAATCCTGCCCACGGGCCGCAACATCCATGCCTTCGATCCCTTCCGCATGCCCACCGCCTTTGCCATGAAGGACGGCGCCGCACAGGCGCAGCGCCTTCTGGACAGCCACGACCGCCTGCCGCGCACCGTGGCGCTGGTGCTGTGGGGGTCTGACAACATCAAGTCCGATGGCGGACCGATCGCGCAGGCGCTGGCGCTGATCGGGGCCGTACCGCGCTTTGACCATTACGGGCGCCTGTGCGGGGCAGACCTGATCCCGCTGGCCGAACTGGGCCGGCCGCGGATCGATGTGGTGATGACGCTGTCGGGCATCTTCCGCGACCTTCTGCCCTTGCAGACCCGGATGCTGGCCGAAGCCGCATGGAAAGCCGCCACGGCAGACGAGCCCGAGGCGCAGAACTTCATCCGCGCCCATGCCCAGGCCTATGCGACCGAGATGGGGGTGGATATGGAAACCGCCGCGCTGCGGGTCTTTTCCAATGCCGAAGGGGCCTATGGGTCGAATGTGAATGTGTTGGTCGGGTCTTCGGCCTTCGGGGCCGAAGATGAGCTGGCCGATGCCTATGAGGCGCGCAAGTCTTTTGCCTATGGCCGCAACGGCAAGGCAAGCCAGAATGCCGCCCTGCTGCAAAAGGCGCTGAAGGATGTGGATCTGGCCTATCAGAACCTTGAGTCGGTCGAACTGGGTGTCACCACGGTGGACCACTATTTCGACACGCTGGGCGGCATCGCGCGGGCGGTGAAACGGGCGCGCGGCGGGCAGGAAACCCCGGTCTATATCGGCGACCAGACCCGCGGCGCGGGCACGGTGCGCACCCTGAAGGACCAGATCGCCCTGGAAACCCGGTCGCGCAGCCTGAACCCGAAATATTTCGAGGGCTTGCTGCGCCACGGCGCCGAAGGCGTGCGCCAGATCGAGGCGCATGTGACCAATACGCTGGGCTGGTCGGCCACCACGGGCCATGTCGACCCTTGGGTCTATCAGAGGCTGTCGGAAACCTTCGTGCTGGACGAGGCGATGCGCAAGCGCCTTGCCGGGCTGAACCCCGAGGCAAGCAACCGGATGGCCCAGAAGCTGCTGGAAGCATCGGACCGCGACTACTGGCACCCCGATGCCGAAACGCTGGCCGCCCTTCAGCGGGCCGCGGATGAGCTGGAAGACAGGCTGGAAGGGATCGCGGCGGAATGACCGGCAAGTCCCCCCAGGAAGCGACCGGACGCGGGGGCCAGCCCCCGCACCCCCGGAGTATTTTCTCCAAGATGAAAGGGGCAAAGTGATGAGCCCGCGCGACGAAATTCCTACCCTGAAGGGCCTTGATGGCGACGGCAGCGTTCAGGTCCATCAGGATGCCAACCTGAAGATCGAAGGCGCGAAGGTGTTTTCCGTCTATGGCAAGGGGGGGATCGGGAAATCGACCACCTCGTCCAATCTGTCGGCGGCCTTTTCGATGCTGGGCAAGCGTGTGCTTCAGATCGGCTGCGACCCAAAGCACGACAGCACCTTTACCCTGACCGGCAAGTTGCAGCCCACGGTGATCGACATTCTGAAGGAAGTGGATTTCCACGCCGAGGAATTGCGGCCCGAGGATTTCGTTACCACCGGTTTCAACGGGGTGATGTGCGTCGAGGCAGGCGGGCCGCCGGCGGGCACGGGTTGCGGCGGCTATGTGGTGGGGCAGACGGTGAAACTGCTCAAGCAGCATCATCTGCTGGAAGATACCGATGTGGTGATCTTTGACGTGCTGGGCGATGTGGTCTGTGGCGGCTTTGCCGCCCCCTTGCAGCACGCCGACCGCGCCGTGATCGTCACCGCGAATGACTTTGACAGCATTTATGCGATGAACCGGATCATCGCCGCGGTGCAGGCCAAGTCTTCGAACTACAAGGTCCGGCTGGCCGGATGCGTGGCCAACCGGTCGCGTGAGACGGATGAGGTGGACCGCTATTGCGCGAAGGTCGGCTTCAACCGGCTGGCGCATATGCCCGACATCGACGCCATCCGCCGCTCGCGCCTGAAGAAGAAGACGCTGTTCGCGATGGATGACGATCAGGACATCGTGATGGCTCGGGCCGAATACATCCGTCTGGCCGAGACGCTGTGGCGGTCGGTTTCCGAGCCAGAGTGTTTTCCCGAACCGCTGCCCGACCGTGAGATCTTTGAATTGCTGGGGTTTGACTGAGAATGACCGACTATGCCGACACAAGGGCGAGGGTCGAACACTATTTCGACCGCACGGCAACCCGGGTCTGGGATCGCCTGACCAGCGACGCCCCGGTCAGCCGCATTCGCCAGACAGTGCGCGAAGGCCGTGACCGGATGCGCGCGATCATGCTGGGGCAGTTGCCGCAGGATCTGGCCGGAGCGCGGGTTCTGGATGCCGGCTGCGGCACCGGGATGATGACGGCGGAACTGGCCGCCCGGGGGGCGGATGTGGTGGCGGTGGATATCTCGCCGCAGCTCATTTCCATTGCGCAGCAGCGGCTTGATCCGCGGCTTTCCCCCAAGGTCAGCTTTCGTAGCGGCGACATGACGGACCCTGCCCTCGGCGCCTTTGACTATGTTCTGGCGATGGACAGCCTGATCTATTACCGCGCCGGGGATATTGCCGACATCCTGTCGCGGCTGGGCGAGCGCACGGGCGATGCCGTGGTCTTTACCGTTGCACCGCGCACGCCCTTCCTGATGACCTTCTTTACCCTTGGCAAGGCGTTCCCCCGGTCTGACCGGTCGCCCACCATGATCCCCCATGCGTTCGCCCCGCTCAGCCGGCGTATCGGCCCGGGGCTGAGCCGGGTGGAGCGGGTAAGCCGCGGTTTCTACATCAGCGAATGCCTGGAGTTCCGGCCATGATGTTCCTTCGCAAGAAAGACATCGCAAAACTGGGGGCATCGTGGATGCCCTTTGCCGATGCGGCCTCTGACAGTCTGCCGCTGGCACAGTTGATGCGGCTTTCGCTGTTCCAGCTTTCAGTGGGGATGGCGCAGGTTATGTAGTTACTGATAGAAACAGTCTGTTAGAACGACTCAAAGGGCTA
>JALQTL010000013.1 GCA_023260935.1 Paracoccaceae bacterium | reverse complement strand
CGCTGGGCCCGGCGCTGGGGCAATGCTGCGGCGGGGCGGTGACGCTGCTGACCGAAGTTTTCGATGCAGCCCGGATGCCCCGGCCTGCGGCCGGGGTCTTTGCCCGCGCCACCGACGGGACCGCTGACGGGCGCGCCATGCCGCTGGCGGTGCGCCGGGTGCTGGACAGGGCCCGGGCGCAGGGTGTGATCCCGGCGCCGCAGCTGACGCAAGGCTGGTTCATCGAACCCCTGGCCCGACCACGGCGCATGCTGTGGATCTGGGGCGCGGGCCATGTGGGCCGCGCGCTGGTGCAGGTTCTGGCCCCCCTGCCCGATCTGGAAATCACATGGATCGATGTGGCGCGGGACAGGTTCCCCGCACAGATCCCTGACGGGGTCTGCCCGCTGGTGGCGGCGGATCCGGCGCCTCTGGTGGCCCGCGCGCCCGCAGAGGGCGAGCATCTGATTCTGACCTATTCCCATGCGCTTGACCTTGAACTGTGCCACCGGCTGCTGCTACGCGGGTTTCGCCGTTGCGGGCTGATCGGCTCGGCCACCAAATGGGCGCGGTTCCGGTCGCGGCTGGGAAGCCTCGGCCACACCGCGCAGGCGATTTCGCGGATCGACTGCCCGATCGGAGAGCCTGGGCTGGGCAAGCATCCGCAGGCTATTGCCATCGGGGTGGCCGGGGCCTTCCTGCGCCCCGCGGCCGCCCGTGACCTTCGACAGGAGAACGCCAGATGACAGCGACCGAACTCTTGCGCGTCGAGGGGGTGACGAAGGCCTATCCCGGCGTGGTGGCCAACAGCGATGTGTCCTTTGCCATTTCGGAAGGCGAGGTTCATGCGCTGCTGGGGGAAAACGGCGCCGGAAAGTCCACGCTGGTTAAGATGATCTACGGGCTGGTCAAGCCCGACAGCGGGCGGATGATGTTCCGCGGCCAGCCCTACCACCCCAGCGAGCCCCGGGCCGCGCGGGCGGCGGGTGTGGCGATGGTGTTTCAGCACTTCAGCCTGTTCGACGCGCTTTCGGTGGCCGAAAACGTGGCGCTGGGGATGGAAAACCCGCCGCCGATGAAAGAGCTTTCGGGCCGGATCAGGGCAGTCAGCACGGAATATGGCCTGCCGCTGGACCCCGGGCGGATGGTGGGCGACCTATCGGCCGGCGAACGCCAGCGGGTCGAGATCATCCGCTGCCTGTTGCAAGACCCCAAACTCTTGATCATGGACGAACCGACGAGCGTTCTGACCCCGCAAGAGGTGGAAATCCTGTTCAAGACGCTGCGCCAGCTTTCGGCAGAGGGCACGGCGATCCTTTACATCAGTCACAAGCTGGAAGAGATCCGCGCGCTGTGTGACGAGGCCACGATCCTGCGCCGCGGGAAGGTCGTCGCCACCTGCACGCCGCGCGATGTCTCGGCGCGCGAGATGGCGGAGCTGATGGTCGGGGCCACGCTGACCCCGCCGGCCCGCGCCGGCACGCCAAAGGGCGAAGTGGCGCTGGAAGTGCGGGGGCTGTCGGTCGCCTCGCCCATTCCCTTTGGCACCAGCCTGAAGGATGTCAGCTTTTCGGTGGCACGGGGCGAGGTGCTGGGCATCGCCGGGGTGGCCGGAAACGGGCAGGATGAACTGCTGCTGGCGCTGTCGGGCGAATTGCCCGCCCCCGAAGGCGCGGTCAGGATCGCCGGGCGCGATGCCGGGGCAATAGGCCCGAACGGGCGGCGCGCGGCGGGGCTGGTGGCCGCGCCCGAGGAACGGCTGGGCCATGCCGCAGCCCCCGACATGACGTTGGTGGAAAACGCGCTTCTGTCGGGGCTGGTGCGCAAGGGGCTGGCCCGGCACGGGTTCATCGACTGGGGCGCGACAGAGACCTTCGCGGCCGGGATCGTCAAGGAATTCGATGTGCGCACGCCCGGCACCCATGTCGCCGCGCGGGCGCTTTCGGGGGGCAACCTGCAAAAATTCGTCGTCGGCCGGGAACTGAGCCAGGCGCCAACGGTGATTGTCATCAACCAGCCGACATGGGGGGTGGACGCGGCCGCCGCCGCTTCGATCCGGCAGGCCATTCTGGACCGGGCGGCCGAAGGCGCGGCGGTGGTGGTGATCAGCCAGGATCTGGATGAGTTGCTGGAGATTGCCGATAATTTCGCCGCCATGAACGAAGGGCGGCTAACCCCGGTCAGGCCGGTGCAGGGGCTGACGATGGATCAGATCGGCCTGATGATGGGCGGCGCGCATGGCATGGAGGTGGCGCATCATGGGCATTAGGGCACAAGGCAGGATGGCCCCGTGCGGCCGGTGCAGGGGGGCGGCGCCATGCTGAGGCTGGAAAAACGCCCCTCGCCCAGCCGGTTCTGGCAATGGGCAACGCCGGTTCTTGCGGTGCTGCTGACCATGATCGCCGGGGGGATCATGTTCGCGCTTCTGGGCAAGAACCCGGTCGAGGCGCTGCGCACCATCTTCTGGGATCCGCTGTTCAACGCCCAGTTCGCCAGCTATTCGCGGCCGCAGCTTCTGGTCAAGGCGGGGCCGCTGATCCTGATCGCCATCGGGCTGTCTCTGGGCTTTCGGGCGGGCATCTGGAACATCGGGGCCGAGGGCCAGTATATCATGGGCGCCATCCTTGGCGCGGGTGTGGGGCTGGCCTTCTATCCGGCCGAGCATTGGTTCATCTTTCCGCTGATGGTGGTGGCGGGCGCGTTGGGGGGTTGGGCATGGGCGATGATCCCGGCCATTCTGAAAACGCGCTTCAACACGAATGAAATCCTTGTGTCGCTGCTGCTGGTCTATGTGGCGCAGAACATCCTTGCCTCGATGGCCGTGGGCCTGCTGCGCAACCCCGAAGGTGGGGGCTTTCCGGGCAGCCGGAGCCTTTCGAAATACGCCGCCTCCTCCAACCCCGAGCTGATCGCCGGCACGGGCATGCATTGGGGCGTGGTGGCAGCCTTTGTGGCGGTGATCGGGGCCTATGTGCTGCTTCAGCGCCATATCCTTGGCTTTCACATCAAGCTGGCCGGGCAAGCCCCGCGCGCGGCGCGCTTTGCCGGGGTGAACCCGCAGCGGCTTGTCGTTCTGTGCATGGGCATTTCGGGCGCACTGGCAGGACTTGCCGGCCTGTTCGAGGTGACGGGCCCGGCCGGGCAAATCAGCATCGATTTCAACGTGGGCTACGGCTTTACCGCCATCATCGTGGCCTTTCTGGGCCGGCTTAACCCCATCGGCATCCTGCTGGCGGGGCTGTTGATGGCGCTGACCTATATCGGGGGCGAACTGGCGCAGTTCATGCTGGGCCTGCCTGCCGCGGCCATTCAGGCGTTTCAGGGAATGCTTCTGTTCTTCCTGCTGGCGGTGGATCTGTTGACCAATTACCGCGTCCGACTGGCCGCAAGAAAAGAGGCTGCATGATGTTTGGTGGCATTGATCCAAGCCTGCTGATCGCTTCGCTGATCGTCGCCTCTGTCCCGATCATTCTGGCGGCCATCGGCGAGTTGGTGACAGAGCGCGCGGGGGTGCTGAACCTGGGCGTCGAGGGGATGATGATCATGGGGGCGGTCTGCGGCTTCATCGCCGCGGTCACGACCGGCAGCGCGGTGCTGGGCTTTCTGGGCGGTGCGCTGGGGGGGGCGTTGCTGTCGCTGATCTTTGCGGTGCTGACGCAATTCCTGTTGGCCAATCAGGTGGCAACGGGGCTGGCGCTGACGCTGTTCGGGCTGGGGTTGTCGTCGCTTCTGGGGCAGTCCTATGTCGGGATCAAGCCGCCGCTGACCCCTGCCCTGCCCTTTGGCCCGCTGGCCGATATCCCCTTTTTCGGGAAGGTTCTGTTCAGCCATGACTGGGTCGTCTATTTCTCGGTCGCCTCGGTGGCGGCGGTCTGGTGGGTGCTGAAGGCCACGCGCACGGGGCTTGTCCTGCGCGCGGTGGGCGAAAGCCATGATGCCGCCCATGCGCTTGGCTACAAGGTGGTGCGCATCCGCATCGGGGCGATTGTCTTTGGCGGGGCCATGGCCGGCCTTGGCGGGGCCTATGTCAGCCTTGTGCGGGTGCCACAATGGACCGACGGGATCACCGCCGGGGCCGGCTGGATCGCGCTGGCCATCGTGGTCTTTGCCAGCTGGAAGCCGTGGCGCGCGCTGATCGGTGCCTATCTTTTCGGCGGGATCACGGTTTTGCAGCTGAACCTTCAAGTGGCAGGCGCGCGCATTCCGGTGGAGTACTTGTCCAGCGCCCCCTATCTGATAACCATCCTTGTGCTGGTCATCATGTCCTCGGCCAAGGGTCGGGGGGGCCGGGGCAAGGTGGCGCTGAACGCGCCGGCAAGCCTTGGCCAGAATTTCCACGCCTCGCGCTGAGGCATCTTTTCGAACCGGGGCCCGAAAGCCCCCAACAGGGAGCGAACGAATGAACCGCAGAACTCTGCTTGCCACGGCGGCACTGGGCCTTGGACTGGCCTTTGGTGGCGCCGCCAGTGCCCAAGGCATGGACAAGGCCAAGGCCTGTTTCGTCTATGTCGGCCCGATCGGCGATGGCGGCTGGACTTATCAGCACCATCAGGGCGCACTCGCCGTGCAGGAAGCCTTTGGCGACAAGGTGGAAATCGCGTGGCAGGAAAATGTGCCCGAAGGCGCGGATGCCGAACGGGTGCTGACGCAGATGGCGCTTTCGGGCTGCAACATCATCTTCACCACCTCTTTCGGCTATATGGATGCGACGAATGCGGTCGCCGCCAAGTTCCCGGACGTGAAGTTCGAACATGCCACCGGCTACAAGCGCGAGCATCCGAACGTCTCGACCTACAACGCCCGTTTCTATGAAGGCCGCGCGGTGCAGGGCCACATCGCGGGCAAGATGACCAAGTCGAACAAGATCGGCTATATCGGGTCGTTCCCGATCCCCGAGGTGGTCATGGGGATCAACAGCTATTTCATCCATGCCCGCAAGGTGAACCCGGATGTGCAGCTTTCGGTGGTCTGGGCCTTTACCTGGTTCGATCCGGCCAAGGAAGCCGATGCCGCCAAGGCGCTGATCGATCAGGGCGTGGACGTGATCGCGTCGCACACCGACTCGACCGCCCCGCTGGCGGAAGCGGCCAAGACCAATGGCGCGGTGATCGGCTTCGGTCAGGCGTCGGACATGGCCGAATACAAGGATGGGCCGCGCGTTTCGTCGATCATCGACAACTGGGCGCCCTATTATGTGAAACGCGTCGGCGCGCTGATGGATGGCAGCTATGCGCAGGCCGATGCCTGGGAAGGCATCGCCGGGGGCGAGGTCGAGATCGGTGAAATCACCGCCGTCGTGCCCGCCGATGTGAAGGCCGAGGCCGAGGCGCTGCGCGATGCCATCGCCGCGGGCACCTATCACCCCTTCACCGGGCCGATCAACAAGCAGGACGGCAGCCCTTGGCTGGCAGAAGGCCAGACCGCCCCGGACGGCGATCTGCTGGGCATGAACTTCTATGTCGAGGGCATCACCGGCGACATTCCGCAGTAATCGCCCGGCACAGAAGAAAACCGGTCAAAGGCCCGCAATCGTGGGCCTTTTTCCATTTCATTGCGGCAGTCTGTCGCTGACGGGATTCGCCTGCCTACATTCAAACCTTCCTATGTATACTGAAGGAGAGGGTGCAGAGGAGGAAACGCGCATGGCTCATGTCGTCATTCTGGGGGCCGGGCTTGGCGGTACCATCATGGCCTATGAGGTGAAGGATCAGCTTCGCCCCGAAGACAAGGTGACCGTCGTTACCAAGGATCCGAAGTATCACTTCGTGCCGTCGAACCCGTGGATCGCCGTGGGTTGGCGCGAGCGGGAAGAGATCACGATCGATCTTGAACCGACAATGCGCAAGAAGAACATCGACTTCATCCCCGTCGCCGCCGAAAGGCTGCATGCTGATGAAAACCGGATCGAACTGGTGAACGGGGAATCCGTCAGCTATGACTATCTGGTCATCGCCACGGGGCCGGAACTGGCCTTTGACGAAATCCCCGGCCTGGGCCCGCATGGCGGCCATACGCAATCTGTCTGCCACATCGACCACGCCGAACAGGCCAAGAGGGTGTTCGAGCAATTGCTGAAGAACCCCGGCCCGGTGATCATCGGCGCGGTTCAGGGGGCAAGCTGCTTTGGCCCGGCCTATGAATTCCTGTTCATTCTGGAAACCGCGCTGCGCCGCGCCAAGATCCGCGACAAGGTGCCGATGACCTTTGTGACGTCAGAACCCTATATCGGCCATCTGGGGCTGGACGGGGTGGGCGACACCAAGGGGCTTCTGGAATCCGAGATGCGCGCCAAGCACATCAAATGGGTGACGTCGGCCAAGGTGAAGAAGGTCGATGCCGGGGTGATGTCGATCGAGGAATACAATGACGACGGCAGCCTGAAGGCGGAACGCGACCTGCCCTTTGCCTTTTCGATGATGCTGCCTGCCTTCCGCGGCATCAAGCCCGTGGCGGGCATCGAGGGCCTGTCGAACCCGCGGGGTTTTACCATCGTGGACCAGCATCAGCAGAACCCCAAGTACAAGAACATCTTTGCCGTCGGGGTCTGCGTGGCCATTCCGCCGATGGGGCCGACGCCGGTTCCCGTGGGGGTGCCCAAGACCGGCTTCATGATCGAATCCATGGTGACGGCCACCGCGCATAACATCGGCAATATCGTGCGCGGCAAGGAACCGGACCGGGTGGGCACCTGGAACGCGGTCTGCCTTGCCGATTTCGGCGACGGGGGCGTGGCTTTCGTCGCGCAGCCGCAAATTCCGCCGCGCAACGTGAACTGGTCGTCCAGCGGCAAATGGGTGCACATGGCCAAGATCGGCTTTGAAAAATACTTCATCCGCAAGATGCGCAAGGGCACATCGGAACCCTTCTACGAAGGGCTGGCGTTGAAGGTTCTGGGCATCGACAAGCTGAAGGAAACAAAAGAAGGCTGATCCTAGCGGACCGGGTGCCGGGGCATTCCGCCTGCCCCGGTGGCCCGGGCGCCCCGCCGCGCCTTAGCCCAGCAGGATCACCACCCAGGCCAGCCCCGCGGCCATCGCTGTCAGCGCCACGGCGGCCGATCCGCAATCCTTGGCCTTCTTGGCGCGCGGGTCGATCTGGGGCGACAGGTGGTCGACAACCTCTTCCACCGCCGTGTTCATCAGCTCGGCCGCAAGGATCAACACCCCAAGCGCAAGGATCAGCGCCCGCTCGCCCGTGGCAAGGTCCAGCCAGAAGGCCAGACACGCCGAAAGCAGGTTCAGGATCGTCCATTGCCTCAGCGTCTTTTCGCTGGCCCAGGCAGCCGTCCAGCCCTGCCAGGACCAGATCACCGTATTGGCCAGACGCCTTGCCTCGGCCCGCAGGAAATCAGCCATTGCGCGCCTCTGCCTTTTCCCAGGCCTGAAGGAAGGCGCGCGTGCAGGTGACGATATGGGCAAATCGGTCACCGCCCAGATGAACGCCGCCATACCAGCGCGTCACCACCACGATGGTGTCAACAAGGCCCGCCCTTTCCAGCATCTTCAGGATGACCGCCCCTGCCCCGGCCTCGCCGTCATCGCCGCGCAAGGGCCCGCCATCCGACAGCACCACAGCCCATGAATGATGCGTTGCCCGGGCGAATTTCCGCGGGCGCTTCAGCGCCGACAGGAAATCATCCACCCCCGCACGCCCGGCGACGACCCCGCCGCTAACGGCATAGCGCGACCCGCGGTCGCTGACGACATTCAAAAGCTGAAGCATGGCACCCCTTCTCCGCGGGCCAAGGTGGCGCGGGGCGCGGCGCCCGTCAATGCTTCAGCGACAGGACTTCCAGTTCGGGCTTGTTGGGGCAGAATACCGGCAGACACGGGGCCGAGGCCGCCGTGGCAAGCCAAGCCGTGCAGGCCTGTTTCTGGCCGCAAGCCTGACAGCGATCCACCAGCCTTGCCAGTTCTGCCCGGCTTAACCACCCGTCAACCACCGCATTGGGCAGGTTGACGCCCAGAAGCCGCGCCATTCCCCGGGTCAGACCCCAAGCCATCGGAGCATCAGAATAGCCGATCATCGTATTTCGAGCCTCATGCCAGCGGGGAGGGATATCCCCTTGCACCTTCAGCATGCACGGCCCCCACCTGCGGGGCCTTGACGCAGATCAAAGCACCCGCGGCCCGCGCCCGGTGTCATGCGCCAAGTTGCGGATGTCATTGGCCACCGCTTCCAGCTGCGCGGTTTCTTCGGGCGGCAGCGAAGCCTGCCCTGCCGCATGCAATGCCCGTTCGGATTGGTGCAGGGCCCCGGGGCCGAAATCGGCGGGTGACAGGCGGGCCAGGGCCAGCAAGGACTTTTGCAGCCGCAACTGCACTGAAAACACACCGGCCCCATCGCGGGCGATGGCCGGAAAGATATCGTCGAACAGATCGTCGATCCTCAGGGCCGGCACGCTGACGCGAGGATATTCAACCGCCACGGGCTTTCGCTCCAGCCAATGGGCCAGAATACGCACCGACCTTCCCAGAATGTCGATAGCCGTGCCGGGGTCGTTCACCGCGGGCGACAGGGCGCGTTCGGCAATTTCGCACAGCACGCACAGGCCAAAGCGCGGGTCTTGATCAAAGGACCGTTCATCACCCACGGAAAACGCTTGCAGAATGGCGGCCTCGTCCGCTTCTGGCAGGCTGGCGGGCACCCAGACCAGCGGCTTGGCCGGGTGGACAAAGCTGCCCGGCAGGCAAGCCACATGCAGCACCGGGCCGGCCCCGTCGAATTCGCCCTTCTGCCCCTGCCCCGGCACCAGCGCCTTCGCGCAGGCATCCAGTTGCGGCATATCGATGTGTTGCAGATAACCCGTGGCCGGCGCGCACAGCGCACGGTGGCCGGCGGGCGCCCCGCCGTCATGGCCGGCGGGGGCCGGCACGCCGCCCAAGGCCGGGAAACGCGCCCGGGTGCTCAGGGCATGCACCGTGGCCTCCTCTACCCGGCGGCTGCTGTCGGCCAGACGGCCAAAGCTGGTCAGGTGCGAGATCCAGCGGATCAGCGCCACCACCACCAAGGCGATCACAACGATGGTGGTCAGGAAAAGCACCAGAAGCCCGCTTTGCGAAAAGGCCTGCGCCTCGATCCCGATGATCCCGACCAGCCCGAAGAGAAAGGCCCCGATGAAGGTGGACAGCACCGTCTGCGAGGTGCGGTCCTGCATCAGCAGCGTCACCACCCGGGGGGTGACGGCTGCGGCGGCGCTGCTATAGGCCGACACCATGATCGACAGCGAAAAGGTGGTGACGGCCAGCATCGACGAGGCAAGAATGTTCAGGATGCCTTGCACCGCCCCGGCGCCTGTTAGCGCCACCAGATCGGGCGAGATCAAGGGCCCGATCAGCCGCGCCAGCGGAACGATGGCCACGCCCAGCACCGCAAAGGATGCCGCTCGCACCCAAAGCTTGCGAAAAAACCGTGTCAGGATGAATTCGATGCGCGTCGTGGCCATGCCAAGCTGCCCCCTTTGCGCCCGATCTTCTAAGACCGGTCATCCGGCCGTGGCGGCCCGAATGCCGCCCGCGGGCGTTTGTGCGACTGTGCCCGGCATTCTGCCGGCGATGCAAGGCCCTAGCGCAGACGCGCGGCCACGGCGCGCACGGTTTCCTTGCGCTGCGCATTGGGCGGGTGGGTGCCCAGGAACTGGTCGCCCGGGTCGGGCAAGCGGTCAAAGAAGGCCGCGCCCCGCACCGGATCATAGCCCGCGCGAAAGGCGATTTCCGTGCCAAGGGCATCGGCCTCAAGCTCGAAATCGCGCGCATAGGTGCGCGCGCCCATGGCGGCCCCCATCTCCTGGGCTGACCGTACGGCATCGGGCGCGGCACCCGTGGCCTGCGCCAGAATGCCCGCCAGCACTGCCCCGGTGGCCGCGGTGCGCTGGGTCAACGGGATATGCCCTGCGATATGATGCGCGGCCTCGTGCCCGATGACAAAGGCGATTTCGTCGGCATTGCGCGCATCGGCAATCAGCGCCAGCGTGAAGCCCACGATGGGGCGCCCGGATCTGTCCAGCGTCTGAAAGGCATTGGGCGGCTGGCGGGGGCGGTCATCGACCACAATCAGGAAATCGCAGTTCTGGCCCGGCGTTCGGGCCCGGCACAGCGCCTCGGCTACGGGTTCCACCCTTTCCACCACGGTCACGAAATTGCGCGCGGCCTCTTCGGGGGACAGCGGGCCCGCATCGCCCCAGACCCCGCCCGCGGGCTGGGCCGGAATCGGCGCTGGCGCCATGACCGGCCCGCCATAGGGCACGCAGGCCGACAGGATAAGCGACGCCAGCAAGGGGCCTGCCAAACGGTTCATTGCCTGTGCGTCCTTGATCCTTTTTTTCTTGCCGCGCAGGATAGCAGGCCAGAGGCCGGCGAAAAGGGCCATCACGCGGAATTCAGAACCGCAATCCGGTATTGCGCCGGGCGGCAAAGGGCATCACTCTGGTCCCATGTTCACGATCGAGCACGAATTCGATTCAACCGTCATCACGCTGATCGACGAAGGCCATGCAGGCCTTCAGGAAGACGTGACGATTCTGGCCTTTGACGATTGCGTGGTGCTGGAACAGGAAGATCCGATTTCGGGCGAACTGGTGCGCGTGACTCTGTCAATGGCGCAGCTGGCCGATCTGGCCGCGGCGCTGGACCTGCCCGAAGGCAGCTACCGGCTGGAACGCCCCAAGGCCTGAAGGGCGTCAGACCCAACCGGCTGGCGTGGTCATGGCTAAAGCCGCGAAAGAACCAGCCCGGCCGCCACCAGCGCCGCCGCCAGCAGGCGCTGGGGGGTGATGGCGTGAACGGTCATGCCGAAGGCGCCGATGGCATCCAGCACAAGCGCCGCGGTCATCTGGCCCAGGATCAGGGCGGCAATCGCGCTGACCGCCCCCAGCGATGGCAGCCCCCAGATCACGGCCCAGACATACCACGCGCCCAGAATCCCGCCGCCAAGCTGCCACAGGGGCACCGAGGTCAGCCTTGCAAACGCGGCCGGAGAGGTGGCCAGCGACAGCGCCAGAAGCAGCACGAAGCCCACCCCGAAGGATACAGCCGCCGCCGGCAGCGGCGCACCAAGGCTGCGCGACAGCGCCGCGTTCAGCGGGGCCTGCACCGCGATGGCGACGCCCCCCAGCACCACGGCCAGCAAAGGCAGGATCAGGGTCATCTTCACCTCTTATTCCAGTCGAAAGGTCTTGTCGCGCGCGCTGGCCCCGCGCACCAGCGTCAGCCGCGATTTCGCCACACCAAGCGCATGGGCCAGCGACTCGGCCACGGCGGCATTGGCGCGGCCATCTTCGGGCGGGGCGGTAACGGCGATGCGGAAGATGCCTTCCTCCAATCGGATCAGGGGCTTGCGCGCGCCCGGCGTGGCGCGCACGGCAAAAGCCGCCCCCGGCACCGCCATTTCGGCAAAAGCCCCCTTCGTTGTTGTCGTCATGCCCTGCCCCCTTTGCCCGCCACCCTGCCCAATTCGCGCCGCCCGCGCAATCGCCACCCTGCATGCACTGGCATTCGCGGCCGCCAGGGCTTAGGTTCCGGGCACCCGGGAACAGGAGTTGACCATGCCCCAGCGCAACCAAGCCGCACTTGACTTTCTGGCCTCGCGCCGGTCCCTGCCGGCAAAGACCTTTACCGCCCCCGTGCCCACGCGCGACGAGGTGACAGAGATCCTTGCCGCCGCCACCCGGGTGCCCGACCATGGCAAGCTGGAACCCTGGCGGATCGTGGTGCTGGACCGCGCGGCGATGGGGCGGCTGGCCGATCTGGCCGAGGCACGGGCCCGCGAACTGGGCGGGGATGACGAAAAGATTGCCAAGGGGCGGGGGCAATATGATCTGGGCCAATTGGCGGTGGTGGTGATTTCCAGCCCGAAGCCAGTGGAAAAGATCCCGCTGGCCGAACAGATCCTGTCAGCCGGGGCCTTGTGCATGAATGTGGTTCATGCGGCCACCGCCGCAGGTTGGGGGGCGTGCTGGCTGACCGGCTGGCCCGCACATGATGCCACGTTCTGCGCCCGCGCCTTTGGCTGCCTGGAAGCAGAGACCGTGGCCGGGATCATCCATATCGCCACACCCGGCACCAGCGCCCTGCCCCCCGACCGCCCGCGGCCCGATCTGGCGCGGCTTGTCAGCTGGGCCTGAAGCCGATGATCCTGGGCGACTTCCTGAAGGCCCTGAGCCAGCTGAGCGACCGACCGTTCCGGCGGGTGCTGGCGATTGGCGTGCTCTTGTCGCTGGCGCTGCTGGTCGCAATCTATGCCGGCTTTCTGGCAGTGATCCAGTATCTGACGCCCGATAGCATCGAGATTCCCTTCGTGGGCCCGGTGGGCGGGCTGGATACGCTTCTGTCCTGGGGTTCGGGCCTGTTCATGCTGGGGCTTTCGGTGTTTCTGATGGTGCCCGTCGCTTCGGCCTTCACCAGTTTCTTTCTGGAGGACGTGGCGCAGGCGGTGGAAGACCGGCATTACCCCGGCCTGCCCGCCGTGACCCGCGTGCCCTTCATGGATGCCGTGATCGACAGCGCCAATTTCTTTGCCGTGCTGGTGGCGGTCAACGTCTTGGCACTGCTGCTTTATGCCTTTGCCGGGCCTTTCGTGCCGGTGGTGTTCTGGGCGGTCAACGGGTTCCTTCTGGGGCGGGAATATTTCACGCTGGTGGCCATGCGGCGCTTGGGGCGCGAAGGGGCGAAGGCGCTGCGCCGGCGGCATGGCGTCCAGATCTGGCTGGCCGGCACGCTGATGGCGGCGCCGCTGTCCCTGCCGCTGGTGAACCTGCTGATCCCGGTCCTTGGGGCGGCCACATTCACCCACCTGTTCCACCGGTTGGACGCCCGGGGCCGGGGGCGCTGAACCTTGCAGCACGCAAGGGGGGCCTGTGGCGCGCGGGGGGCCAGCCCCCCGCACCCCCCGGGATATTTATGAACAGATGACAGACAGGCTGGCGGAAAGTTTCGCGTCAGGCCGCCCATTCCCAGGGATTTGTGAAGGCGCCGAGGACGGCGCGGAGTTTCTCCTCG
>JALQTL010000002.1 GCA_023260935.1 Paracoccaceae bacterium | reverse complement strand
CGGCTGATGTGGCAGCCTTCCAGATGGCAAAAGGCACGGATCTCGGCCCCGGATTCTATGGTGACGCCCGGCCCGAAGACCACATTCGGCCCGATGATGGCATCGCGCCCCACAAACGTATCCAGCGCAAAGAACACGGTTTCCGGCGCGGTCAGGGTCACACCGTTTTCCAGTGCCTCGCACCGGGCGCGGGACTGAAAGGCCCGTTCTGCCTCGGCCAGTTGGGCGCGGGTGTTCACCCCCAGCGTCTCGGCCTCGGGGCACAGGACGACCCCGGCGGAAAGCCCGCGGGCGCGTGCCAGTTCGACGATATCTGTCAGGTAGTATTCGCCCGCCGCGTTATTGGGCTGAAGCGCGGAAACCAGATCGAACAGAACCTTGGCTTCGGCACAGATGACGCCAGAATTGCAGAGCGTTATCTGGCGTTCTTCATCTGTTGCATCCTTGAATTCGACGATCTTCTCCAGCGCTTCGCCCCGGGCGATCAGGCGGCCATAGCGGCCCGGATCTGCAGCGTGAAAGCCCAGAACCACAACCGCATGCTGGGCGCGGGCGGCCTGCATGGCGGCCAGTGTTTCGGCCCGGATGAACGGGGTATCGCCATAAAGGACGATCACATCACCCGGCGCATCGGCCAACAGCGGCGCGGCCTGTGCCACCGCATGCCCGGTGCCACGCTGTTCGGTCTGGGTCACGATCTCGGCCGTGTCGTCAAAGGCATGGGCGGCCTTGGCCACCGCTTCGGCGCCATGGCCCACCACCACCACCGTGCGAGCAGGGTCAAGCGCGCGACCGGCTGCCATGGCGTGATGAAGCATCGGGCTGGCCCCGATGTGGTGCAGCACCTTGGGCAGGTCGGAATTCATCCGTGTGCCCTGACCCGCGGCAAGAATAACCAGAGAAACCGACATGCTGCCCCTTTCCTTATCGTTGCGCCCGTTTTACCCCCATGGCACAGCACCGCAAGGGGCGCGAATTCACGCAAGGTTACGAACATGAAAACCGTGGTTTTCGATCTGGACGGAACATTGGCCGATACAAGTGCCGATCTGCTGGCCGCGGCCAATGCCTGCTTTCGGTCGCTGGGCCACGGTGATGTGCTGGATGCGGGCGATGCGCTGACAGCCTTTCACGGCGGCCGTGCGATGCTGCGGCTGGGGTTTTCGCGTCTGGGGGCGGGGACGGAGGCGGATGTGGATGCGCAATACCCGGTCCTTCTGCGCGCCTATGCCGATGCGATCGATGTGCATACCCGGCTTTACCCCGGTGCCGTGGCCGCGGTCGAGGCATTGCGCCGAAACGGATTTGCCGTGTCGATCTGCACCAACAAGCCCGAAGGCCTGGCCGAAGAGCTGACACGCCGTCTGGGCATCCGCGATCTGTTCGGGGCGCTGGTGGGGGCCGATACGCTGCCCACCCGCAAGCCTGACGCCGCACCCTACAGGGCGGCTGTCACCCGTGCGGGCGGGAATGTGGCCCGGTCGATGCTGATCGGCGATACCGACACGGACCGAAAGACCGGGCTGGCGGTTGGCGTGCCGGTGGCGCTGGTGACTTTCGGGCCCGAGGGGCAGGGCGTGGCCCGGCTGAACCCCGAGGCGCTGCTGGATCACTTCGACGATCTGCCGGAACTGGCGCAGCGCATTCTGGCAGCCTGACGCCGCGGTTCCGAGTTTCTGAACCACGGGGGCAGGGCATTGACGCGCGGGCAGGTGGCAGGAAAGGTGCTGGGCATGGAACGCTTTGACGGAAGCTTTACGCAACAGGAACCGATCCCCGAGGCGGGGATCGCGGCGGCGCTTGCGGTGCTGCGCCATGGCAGGCTGCACCGCTATAACACGGCGCCCGGAGAGCTGGCAGAAACCGCTCTGCTGGAGGAGGAGTTCGCCGCCTTCACGGGCGCGCGCTACTGCCTTGCCGTGGCCTCGGGCGGTTATGCCATGGGGTGCGCCTTGCGCGCGCTTCAGGTGCGCCCCGGCGAACCCGTGCTGACCAATGCCTTCACGCTGGCCCCGGTGCCCGGCGCGATTGCCAGCGTGGGCGCGCGGCCCGTCTTTATCGAAACGACGTGGAACCTGACCATCGACCTTGACCATCTGGAACGGATGGCCCGGGAAACCGGCGCACGGCTTTTGATGCTGAGCCACATGCGCGGCCATCTGGCCGACATGGAGGCGCTGATGGCCCTGTGCAACCGGCTGGGTGTGACGGTGATCGAGGATTGTGCGCATACGATGGGGGCTGCGTGGAACGGCGTGGCCTCGGGCCGGTTCGGGGCCATCGGCTGCTATTCGATGCAGACCTACAAGCATATCAACGCGGGCGAAGGCGGGTTTCTGATCACCGATGACGCCGAGCTTGCGGCGCGGGCGGTGCTGCTGTCGGGCAGCTACATGCTGTATGCCCGCCACAGGGCGGCGCCCCCGGCCGAGGTGTTTGACCGCATCCGGCTGGATGTGCCCAATGTTTCCGGGCGGATGGATAACCTGAGGGCGGCCATCCTGCGCCCGCAGATCGCGCTGCTGGATGACCGGCGGGCGCGCTGGAACCGGCTTTACCGGGTGCTCGAGGAAGGGCTTGCTGCCACCCCGGGCCTGCGGTTGACCGAACGCCCGGCGGCCGAAACCTATGTCGCCAGCAGCTTCCAGTTCCTGTTGCCGGATTTCGGGGCGAACCGGATGCGTGCTTTCGTGACGGGTTGTGCCGCGCGGGGGGTAGAGCTGAAGTGGTTTGGCGCCCCGGAACCCGTGGCCTTTACCAGCCGCTATGAACACTGGCGCTATGCCGACCCACAGCCCCTGCCGCAGACCGACAGGGTGCTGGCCGGGCTGGTTGACATGCGCCTGCCGCTGACCTTCACGCCCGAGGATGCGGCGCTGATTGCGCGGATCATCCGTGCCGAGGTGCTGCGGGTGGGGCAGGCCGAGGTACCGGCCAAAGTTGCGGACGAAAACGCCGGGGCCGCGGCCATCCCGCTGGCGGACTGATGGCCCTTTCGGGCGGGCCGCTGGCGGGCGGGCAGGGCCCGTGCGCCGGGGCCTGGCGCGACTCAGGTGCCGCGCTGCGGCATGGGCGCGGGTTTGGGGGCGGCTGGCGACCGTGTCATTGCGGTATCCCTTTGCATACAATCGGGTGAATCCATTGTCGCAAGGGCGGAAATCGCACCCGGTTTGCGTTGACCCTGACCGGGGGTCGGAGTAAACGGGTGCGCAAGAGTGAAAGCGGGTCACCAGCATCCGCAGCTCGCAGTCGCCAGCCGAAGGAGCATCTCGTGGACCTCATCCTCCGAGAGTATCTTCCCATACTCATTCTTCTTGCGATCGCCGTGGGCCTTGGCCTGGTGCTGATCCTGGCCGCCGCCATTCTGGCCGTCCGCAACCCGGACCCTGAAAAGCTTTCGGCCTATGAATGCGGGTTCAACGCCTTTGATGACGCGCGGATGAAGTTCGACGTGCGCTTCTATCTTGTGTCGATCCTGTTCATCATCTTCGACCTTGAAGTGGCTTTCCTGTTCCCTTGGGCGGTTGCCTTTGGCGAGATCAGCATGGCGGCCTTCTGGTCGATGATGGTGTTCCTGGGCGTGCTGACCATCGGTTTTGCCTATGAATGGAAGAAGGGGGCCCTGGAATGGGAGTGATGACTGGGGCCAACACCGCCGGCGGCGACCATGAGGTTGCAACCCAGGCCCTGAACCGCGAGCTTCAGGACAAGGGGTTTCTGCTGACCTCGACCGAAGACATCATCAACTGGGCGCGGATCGGCAGCCTGCACTGGATGACCTTCGGGCTGGCTTGCTGCGCGGTGGAAATGATGCACACCGCCATGCCGCGCTATGATGTGGAACGCTTCGGTTTCGCCCCGCGCGCCAGTCCGCGGCAATCTGACGTGATGATCGTGGCGGGCACGCTGACCAACAAGATGGCCCCGGCCCTGCGCAAGGTCTATGACCAGATGCCCGAGCCGCGGTATGTGATCTCGATGGGGTCGTGCGCGAATGGCGGTGGCTATTACCACTATTCCTATTCGGTGGTGCGTGGCTGTGACCGGATTGTTCCGGTCGATGTTTATGTGCCCGGCTGTCCGCCAACTGCTGAAGCGCTGATTTACGGATTGCTGCAGTTACAAAAGAAGATCCGGCGTACATCGACCATCGCCAGAACATAGTTTACGCACAAGGCGCATCGATGCTGGCCGGCCGCTGGCATTTCCGCCGCCTGAAATGAATTGAACGGCATCCACCTTGGGGATTTTCATGGGTGAAACGGACCAAAATGGAACGGTAGTCGCAGAGGCAGAAATGCCATCAGCGACAGCTGAAATGCTATCGCATGTGAAGCGGTTGCTTGGCGGCGGCGTCAGCGTTGCTTACACCAGCGATACCGAGATCGTGCTTCGGGCTGAATTATCTGAAATCGTGACGCTGCTTGGCACATTGCGTGACGACGCGGTTGC
>JALQTL010000448.1 GCA_023260935.1 Paracoccaceae bacterium | reverse complement strand
AAGGGGCGGGTGTCCAGAATGCACTCATGCGCGACGCGGCCCTTGTTGCCCATGAACAGGATCGGGTAAGCCCCCGCCAGCCGTGCCGCAATGTAATTGGCGTTCAGGATCGCCACACGGGTGGCCTGCGTCAGTCCCCCGCCCCCCATCATCAGGCAATAGGCCCATGAGATCAGCAGAATCGACGCGGAACCAAAGGGCGCGGCACTGACCGGGCCTTCACTGCCGCCGGTTTCGGGGTGGCCCGGCAGATGCGGCGCAAGATGCGCGCGCACGCCGATCGGCCCCATGCCGGGGCCGCCGCCGCCATGGGGGATGGCAAAGGTCTTGTGCAGGTTCAGGTGGCTGACATCGCCGCCAATCTCTCCCGGCTTCACAAGGCCGACAAGGGCGTTCATGTTTGCCCCGTCGATATAGACCTGCCCCCCGCAATCATGGGTAATCTTGCAAACCTCGCGCACGGTTTCTTCAAACACACCATGCGTGCTGGGATAGGTGATCATGCAGGCAGCCAAACGATCACCCGCCGCTTCTGCCTTGGCGCGGAAATCTTCCACATCCACATCGCCGTTCGGGGCGGTCTTCACCACCACCACTTCCATGCCCACCATCTGCGCCGAAGCCGGGTTGGTACCATGGGCAGAGGTGGGGATCAGGCAGATCTTGCGCTGATGATCGCCCCGCGACCGGTGATAGGCAAGGATCGTCAGAAGCCCCGCATATTCCCCCTGCGCGCCGGAATTCGGTTGCATCGAGAAATCGTCATAGCCGGTGATCTCGCACAGCTTGTCTTTCAGATCGGCAATCGCTTCCGCATAGCCGAGGGCCTGATCAGCCGGGGCAAAGGGGTGCAGGCTGCCGAATTCCGGCCAGGTGATCGGCATCATCTCGGCCGCTGCGTTCAGCTTCATCGTGCAGGAACCCAGCGGAATCATTGCCCGGTCCAGTGCCAGATCGCGGTCCGACAGGCGGCGCATGTAGCGCATCATCTCAGATTCCGCGCGGTTCATGTGGAATACCGGATGGGTCAGATACTCCGTCTCGCGCACCATGCTTTCGGGAAAGCCCAGCGTTGCGCGGTGCGGCGGCACGCCGTCAATGCCAAAGGCCCGCAGGATGCGCACCAGCACGCGTTCATCGGTGGTTTCATCCAGACTGATCCCGACCCGGTCAGACCCGATCTTGCGGAAATTCAACCCTTCCTGGCGGGCCGCGGCCAGAATGCCGGTCTGGCCCACGCCGACCTCGACCGTGATCGTGTCGAAAAACGCCTTCGGGCTGACCTTTGCGCCGGCCGCCTTCAGCGCGCGCGCAAGGCGCGTGGTCAGGAAATGGACCCTTTCGGCAATGGCGCGCAGCCCCGTAGGACCGTGGAACACCGCATACATCGATGCCATCACCGCCAGCAGCGCCTGCGCGGTGCAGACGTTTGAAGTGGCCTTTTCGCGGCGAATGTGCTGTTCGCGCGTTTGCAGAGACAGCCGGTAAGCCCGGTTGCCCCGGCTGTCGACCGACACGCCGACAATCCGCCCCGGCATTGACCGTTTCAGATCATCTCGGCAGGACATGAAGGCGGCATGCGGCCCACCATAGCCCATCGGCACGCCGAAGCGTTGCGCCGACCCCACGGCGATGTCGGCGCCCATCGCGCCCGGTTCCTTCAGCAGGCACAGCGCCAGCAGATCGGTTGCGACCACTGCCACCGCCTTGGCCGCATGCAGCGCCCCGATCTGGTCGGTGAAGTCGCGCACATTGGTCACCCAATCGCGCAGCGCATCGTTCATAGCATCCTTAAGCGTTCCGCGGCCTGACGTGACGGGCACAACCTCTGCCCCCAACAGGCGCATACGGAATACGTTTGGTGCCTGACGTTCCACATCATGTGCGCCCATGTAAACCACGCATTTCAAACCAAATTTCGCACAGACAGTCGCCGTGGCCACGCCGTGTTGGCCCGCCCCTGTTTCCGCGATGATACGGGTTTTGCCCATACGACGCGCCAGAATGATTTG
>JALQTL010000444.1 GCA_023260935.1 Paracoccaceae bacterium | reverse complement strand
AGCGCCGTTGGCGCTTGGTAGCGACACAGGCGGGTCAATCCGTCAACCAGCAGCTGTAACGGGAAGTGTGGGGTTTAAGCCCACCTATGGTGGCGTGAGCCGCTACGGCGTCATTGCACTCGCCTCGTCGCGCCAGAAGGCTGCGGCCACCTGTGCCGCGCGGGTGCGGCGCAGCTCGCCCGCTTCCAGCCTGTCGATATCCACCGGGCAAAGCTTGCGCAGCACCTGATCGGCCTTTGCGCCTTCGATGCGGAACACCGCCCGGGCGTCCGAGACATTGACCGCCAGATGATGCTGCCCCTTCAGCGCGGCGGAAATCGCCGCCATCGCCGCTTCGACCGAGTCATAAGGCATTACCAGCAGGTACTCGTCGGGGCTCATCCAGCCGGCAGCGCTTTCGCCGGCAACCTCGATCCGTCGCTGTGCCGGCACCGGGCAGCCGGTGGCGGCCTTGATCGCCTTGTCCAGACCTTTGGTGCCGGCCTTCGCGCGCAGGGTGATCATGCCCAGCGGGCCAATCTCGCGCAGCGCCACAAAGCCATCGAAACTTGCCCCGTTCAGGGCCGATACGGGCTCAGACATTCTGCTTCTCTCCCTCCGGATCAAAGAACACGGTGCTCACCACCTTGGCCTTTATCGTGCCACCCTTGGCATCGGTGAATTCCACCACTTCGCCCATGCGATCGGGCCCATGTTTCAGCAGGCCCATGGCAATCCCGCGCCCCAGCGTGGGCGAGAAATAGGTCGAGGTGACTCGCCCCTGCACATTGCGTTGATTGTTGGCGTTGCGCCCGTCGGCCACGATATAGGCGCCATCGGGGATCACGCTGCCATCCAGCGTCTCGAACCCGACCAGCTGCCACCGGTCGGCCGCGGCAAGGAAGCTGCGCTCCTGCCCACGCTTGCCAAGGTAATCGGCCTTCTTCTTCGAAATCGCCCAGCCAAGGCCCAGGTCTTGCGGAATGACCGTGCCATCGGTTTCGTCGCCGATCATGATGAAGCCCTTTTCGGCCCGCATGATATGCAGGGCTTCGGTGCCATAAGCCATGGCCCCGAACGCCGCCCCGGCGGCATGAAGCGCCTCCCAGAAGGCTGCGCCATGGCTTGCGGGAACCGCGATCTCATAGCTCAACTCACCCGAGAAGGAGATGCGATAGACCCGGCAGGGAAAGCCCCCCAGCGTGCCATCGGCCCAGGCCATGAACGGCAGCGTCTCTTTCGAAACATCCATCCCGCCCAGCTTTTCCAACAGCTTGCGGGCATTTGGGCCCACTACGGCCACTTGGGCATATTGCTCGGTCACATTGGCAGTAAACACCTGCCAATCCCACCATTCGCATTGAAGCCAGTCTTCCATCCAGCCGTGAATGCGGTCGGCGCCGCCGCTGGTGGTGTGGCACAGCCAGGTATCCTCGTCGATCCGCGCCACCACGCCGTCATCCGACAGGAAGCCCTGTTCGTTGCACATCAGCCCATAACGGCACTTGCCGACAGGCAGGGTGGACATGACGCCGGTGTAGAGCATGTCAAGGAACTTGCCCGCATCCGGCCCCTTCACGATGATCTTGCCAAGGGTCGAGGCATCCAGCAGGCCAAGCGCCTGGCGGGTATTCCTGACCTCGCGGTGAACGGCCTGTTCGTGCGTCTCGCCCGCGCGGGGGAAGCAATAGGGCCGGCGCCAGTGGCCCACGGGTTCGAAATAGGCGCCATTGCGTTCGTGCCAGCCGTGCATCGGCGTCTTGCGCAGGGGCTGGAAGATCTCGCCCCTCGCCTCGCCCGCAAGGGCGCCGATGGTGACGGGGGTATAGGGCGGGCGGAAGGTGGTGGTGCCCACCGAGGGGATCGCCGCGCCAAGGCTGTCGGCCAGAACGGCCAGACCGTTGATGTTGGAAAGCTTGCCCTGATCGGTCGCCATGCCCAGCGTGGTGTAGCGCTTGGTATGTTCCACACTTTCATAGCCTTCGCGCGCGGCAAGCTGCACGTCGGAAACCTTCACATCGTTCTGGTAATCCAGCCACATCTTCGCACGCAGGGCCACGGGGGCGCCCTGCGGCATCATCCACACGGGTTCCAGCGGCGCCTCTTCAGGCACGTCCTGAACCGGGGCCTTGGTCTTTCTGGCCTTGATCCCAAGGGCCGCCAGCGCGGCGCGGGCCTGTGCATCGGCATCTTCAAGCACGTCGCGCAGTGCCCCGTTCGCGGCCCCGGCGGGGAAGATCATCGCCATGCCATCCGCGCCCGTGGGCGGGCGGGTGGCATCGGGGCGGAACATCGCCTCTGCCTCGTCCCAGACCAGCTTGCCGCCGCAATGGCTCCACAGATGAACCACGGGCGACCAGCCGCCCGACATCGCGACCGCATTGCAGGCAAGGAAGGTGCTGGCCGAGCCTTCGCCGGCCTGAGACGCGATTTCCACGCCTTCCACCCGCTTGCCGCCCTTGACCTTGGCGATGGCCCGGCCGGTTTCCACCCGGATGCCAAGCGCACGCACCCGCTCGGGCAGCGCGCCATCGGCGCGGGCGCGGGCGTCGATGACGGCCGCCACCTCCAGCCCCGCGCCATGCAGGGCAAGGGCCGTGCGATAGGCATCGTCATTATTGGTGACAACCACCGTGCGGTCGCCGGGCGAGACGGCCCAGTTCACCACATAGTCGCGCACGGCACCCGCCAGCATCACGCCGGGAATATCGTTTCCGGCAAAGGACAGCGGGCGTTCGATCGCGCCGGTGGCGGTAACGATGCGCCCCGCCCGGACCCGCCACAGGCGGTGCTTGGGCCGCCCGTCGCCGGGGGTGTGGTCGGCTACCTTTTCATCCAGCAGCACATAGCCGTGGTCATAGACCCCTGCCCCCATGGTGCGCAGGCGCAGGGTCACGTTGTCCAGCTTGGCCAGTTCCATCACCGCGGCATCGATCCAGTCGGCCGCAGGCTTGCCATCGATCAGATCGCCGTCCACCGGGGCACGGCCGCCCCAATGGGCGGTCTGTTCCACCAGCCAGACCCGGGCGCCCGCCCTGCCTGCCACAAGGGCGGCCTGAAGGCCCGCGATCCCGCCGCCCACGACCAGCAGGTCGCAGAAGGCATATGCCTGTTCATAGCGGTCGGCATCACGCTCTTTGGGCGCGCGGCCAAGTCCCGCGGACTGGCGGATGATCGGTTCGAAAAAATGCTTCCAGGCCGCACGCGGGTGGATGAAGGTCTTGTAATAGAAACCCGCCGGCAGGAAGCGCGCGGCATAGTTGTTCAGCACGCCGACATCGAATTCAAGGCTGGGCCAGTGGTTCTGGCTTGTCGATTCCAGCCCGTCGAAAAGTTCGGTCGTGGTGGTGCGCTGGTTCGGCTCCAGCCGCGCGCCCGAGCCAAGGTTGACAAGCGCATTGGGTTCTTCGGCACCCGAGGCCACGATCCCGCGCGGGCGGTGATACTTGAACGACCGGCCGACCAGCATCTGGTCATTGGCCAGAAGCGCCGAGGCCAGCGTATCGCCCTCATACCCGCGCAGGCGCTTGCCGTTGAAGGTGAAGTCGCAAGGATGCGAGCGCTGGATCAGCCGCCCGCCGGATTTCAGACGCGTGCTCATTTGTAGCCCTTCCAGTCGGGACGCCGGGCCGTGATCTTTTCGATGATTTCGGCCGGCGGTTCGGCGGTTTGTGCCGGATAGGTGCCGAACACCTCCAGCGTGGCGGTGCAGCGCGCGGCCAGAAACCACTTGCCGCAGCCATAGCTGTGCCGCCAGCGTTCGAAATGCACGCCCTTGGGGTTCTTGCGGGCGAACATGTAGGCCTCGAAATCCTCGGCCGAGGATCCGGGGCCAAAGCGTTTCAGATGCGCCTCGCCGCCGGGGGCAAGCTCGGTCTCTTCGGCTT
>JALQTL010000416.1 GCA_023260935.1 Paracoccaceae bacterium | reverse complement strand
AGAGCACCCGGCTTCCTTACACTCCCGGAAGCGGCTACCCTGTTACATCTGCGGCAGGTCAGGGTAGAAATAGTTCTTCCGGTCAAAGGCCGAGAACAGGTTGATCTTCGCCTTCAGCCCAAGACCGGACTTGACCGCCTGTTCCACGCAGAATTCGTTGATCACCGGCAGCATGCCGGGCATCGCGCAATCCACAAAAGAGACATTGCTGTTCGGTTCGCTTCCGAACTGGGTCGAGGCGCCCGAGAACAGCTTGGAATTGGAACTGACCTGCGCGTGGATTTCCATACCGATCACAAGTTCCCAATCATGCTTTGCCCCGGAAACAACCTTGGTCTTGGGCGCTTCGAAAGTCAGGTCGAGCATCGTCAACTCCGTATCTGTCCCCCGTTCTTTAGGGGGCTGCGCCCTGCGGGGCAAGGGCCCGGAATGGCGGAATGCCGCCGATGGACGGGACGACGGCTTGCCCGACTCGGCGTTTCGCAGTCAATCCGCACCGTCGCACATGTGGGTGCGATGCCACTGCGAGCCTGTTCGATGCGCCTTCTTGTCGCCGCCGCCCTGTTTTCAGCCATCGCCCTGACGGGATGCATTGCTGCAACCAAACCTGATGACGGGGCCCTGCCCGCCATGCGGTGGGACCATCGGCCAGAGGCGACGGAGTGGACTCAGAATTCGCTGAACCTTGTTGCAATGCAGGATGCACGTCTGGCCGACCGCATCCCCGCCGACATCAAGGGCTTCTGCCCCGGCTATGAAAAGGCCACGCTGGATGAACGGCGCGCATTCTGGGTGGGCCTGCTGTCGGCAACGGCAAAGCATGAAAGCACCTGGAACCCTCGGGCATCGGGCGGCGGCGGCAAATGGATCGGCCTGATGCAGATCGACCCGCGCACCGCCCGCAACTACAACTGCCGCGCCAAGACGGCATCTGACCTGAAGGACGGTTCCGCCAATCTGGCCTGCGCCATCCGGATCATGTCGGCGCAGGTGGCAAAGGATGGTCTGGTGGCCGGCAACGGCAGCCGCGGCATCGGCCGGGACTGGGCGCCGTTCCGCAGCGCGTCGAAACGCGCCGACATTGCCGCCTGGACCAAGACACAAAGCTATTGCCAAGGTTGACGGTTGCCGCCGGGCTTGCCCGGCGGGATGGGGGCGGCTATGTCAGGGGCCATGATACAATCCATCCTGAGCCGTCTGCTGAACCCGTCTCCAGGCCGCCTGCCCGAGCCTGACGCACGCCTTGCGCTTGCCGCGCTTTTGGTGCGGGTTGCACGGTCCGATGGCGATTATGCTGCGGCCGAGGTGGACCGGATCGACCGGGTTCTGATGGAACGCCACCGGCTTTCGCCCTTTGAAGCCGCCGGTTTGCGGACCGAGGCAGAGGCGCTGGAAACCGCGGCGCCGGATACGGTGCGCTTTACCCGCGCGCTCAAGGCCGCAACCGCCCACGAAGACCGTGCACAGCTGATGACGGCCCTTTGGTCCGTGGCCCTTGCCGATGGCCTGCGCGATGCCGATGAAGACACGCTGCTGCGGATGGTGGCCAACCTTCTGGGGCTTACGGATGTCGAATCAGCCCTTGCCCGGCAGAAGGCGCAAAAAGATTGATCGCCTCGCTGGGCATGTATGACCGCCCCGAAACCGCAGCGGCAAATGACCGGCTGTGGAACGGCATCAGGGGGCATCTGCTGGCCCGGGGCCTGCCAGCACCGGATCGGCTGACACGCGGCGAAGGGGCGTATTGGGCGGCGTGGCAATCGCCGGACCTGATCCTTTCGCAAACCTGCGGTCTGCCATTCCGGGCCCGCCTGCATGACAAGGTAACACTGGTCGGCACCCCAGACTACGGGGTCGAAGGCTGCGCTCCGGGGTATTACCGTTCGGTCTTTGTCGCGCGGGCCGCCGATGCCGGAAAGCCGATTGACCGGCTGGCCGCGGGGGTCTTTGCGTTCAACGACCGCCTGTCGCAATCCGGTTGGGCCGCAGCGCAACCATTGTTCGCCGCAACCGGCCGCCCGCCGCGCGCCCTGTTGGAAACCGGCGGCCATCGTGCATCCGCCCATGCGGTGCTGGATGCACAGGCAGACCTTGCCGCCATTGATGCCGTAACCTGGGCCCTTCTGCGCCGGCACGAGCCCGCCCTTCAGGGCCTTGCTGTCGTCGGTACAAGCGCCCCGACCCCGGGCCTGCCGCTGATTGCTGCCAAGGGACAGGACGGGGCGGCGATCCTTGCGGCGGTGGATCAGGCGATCCGCGAACTTTCCGCCGCGGACAGGCAGACGCTGATGCTGCAAGGGGTCGTCCACATCCCGGTGGCAGACTATCTGGCACTGCCCATTCCGGCGGCACCGGACCGCGTTATCAGCCTTGCATGATCGCCATTCAGGCCGCTTGCCCATGGGTAACGCACAAATGCCGTTGCAAACCGCGTTTTCTTGCGCCCTATTTGAACTCTGGATGACCAAGAATACGAGATGAAGTGACCGCCCTCTCTGACACGCCCGTGATCGAGATCCATGACCTCCACAAGAGCTATGGCAGCCTTGAGGTTCTGAAGGGCGTCGATCTGATAGCCCCGCGCGGCCATGTGGTCAGTCTGATTGGGTCTTCGGGGTCGGGCAAGTCAACCCTACTGCGCTGCTGCAACCTGCTGGAGGAAAGCCAGCAGGGCGAAATCCGCTTTGAAGGTGAAGCCGTGCGCTGGAAGGGCGAAGGCATGAACCGCCACCCGGCCGACAAGGCACAGGTCATGCGCATGCGCACCAACCTGTCGATGGTGTTTCAGCAGTTCAACCTGTGGTCCCACATGACGATCCTTCAGAACGTGATGGAAGCGCCGGTCACGGTGATGAAGCGTGACCCGAAGGAAGTAGAGGAAAAGGCCCGCGCCTATCTGGCCAAGGTCGGCATCGTCGAAAAATGCGATGCCTGGCCCGCGCAGCTTTCGGGCGGGCAGCAACAGCGGGCGGCGATTGCCCGCGCCCTGTGCATGGAACCCCGCGCGCTTTTGTTCGATGAACCCACCAGTGCGCTGGACCCGGAACTGGAACAAGAGGTGGTCAAGGTGATCAAGGCCCTTGCCGATGAAGGCAGGACCATGATCCTTGTCACCCACGACATGAAGCTTGCCGCCGATGTGTCGGATCACGTTATCTTCCTGCATCAGGGAAGGATCGAAGAGGAAGGCCCGCCCCAGACCCTGTTCGGCGCACCGAAATCCGAACGTCTACGCGGTTTCCTTTCCTCGACGGATAGATAGAAAACAGAACCACAACAACAGCTTGCAATAGGGGAGACATCCATGAAAAAGCTGATGCTTGCCACCGCGCTCATGGCGCTGACCGCAGGGGCCGGGCTGGCCCAGACCGTGCGGATGGGAACGGAAGGGGCCTACCCTCCCTACAACTTCATCAATGACAAAGGCGAAGTCGACGGGTTCGAACGGGAACTGGGCGATACGCTCTGCGCCAAGGCGGGGCTGACCTGCGAATGGGTCACGACTGACTGGGACTCGATCATACCGAACCTTCAGTCGGGCAACTACGACACGATCATTGCCGGCATGTCGATCACCGAGGAGCGTGACAAGGTCATCGACTTCACCCAGAATTACATTCCGCCGGCGGCATCGTCCTATCTGGCGCTGACGGCAGATGCCAAGATCGGCGAAGGCGCCGTGATCGCGGCGCAAGTGGGCACCATTCAGGCCGGCTACATCGCGGAATCGGGCGCAACCCTGCTGGAATTCGCCACCCCCGATGAAACCGTTGCCGCCGTGAAGAACGGCGAAGCCGATGCCGTCTTTGCCGACAAGGATTATCTCGCCCCCATCGCGGCGGAATCGGGCGGCGCGCTGGTTCTGCTGGCCGAAGAGGTGCAACTGGGCGGCGGTGTCGGCATGGGCTTGCGCGAATCCGATACCGAGCTGAAGGAAAAGTTCAACGCCGCCATCCAGTCGATGAAGGATGATGGCAGCCTGAACGCCATGATCAAGAAGTGGTTCGGCGACGAAGCCGCCGTATTCTGATCGCACAGCCCTGCCCCGGCATCTGCCGGGGCAGGGCAGTCCCCGATGTTCGAAAGCTGCGCCGATCCCAAATCGATCGAGGGGCTGAGTTGGCTCCTGTGCTACCTGACAACAGGAAAGCACCTTGATTTCTATTGGTCTTTTGTCACGGTGCTGACCTTGCTGGCGATAACCGCGCCGGTGGCACTTGCCTTCGGCTTTGCTGGGGCCATGGCCGCGCGCAGCCATTTCCTGCCGCTCAGCCTGATCGGCAAGGGCTATACCGCCATGGTTCGCGGCGTGCCTGACATCGTGTTCTTCCTGTTCTTTGTCATTGCCCTGGATCAGGGGATCGAATGGCTGAACCATCAGGTGCAATGCCCCGACTGGACCGAACCGATCCGCAAGGGGCTGGAATTCCGCGTGTGCCCCGAAGCGAAGGTGCCGCTGAATTCCGCGCCGCAATCGGTTCACAAGGCCTATGGTTTTGCGCTTGCCGTGGTGACATTCGCGCTGGTCTTTGGCGCCTTTGCCGCCAATGTCCTGTATGGCGCCATGCTGGCCGTGCCGCGCGCGCAGCTTGAAACGGCCGAGGCTTACGGCATGTCCCACCGGCAGGTCTTCCGGCGGATTCTGGTGCCGCAGATGTGGGTCTATGCCCTGCCCGGCCTTTCGAACCTGTGGATGATCCTGATCAAGGCGACGCCGCTTCTGTTCCTTCTGGGGGTGCAGGACGTCGTCTATTGGGCGCGCGAACTGGGCGGGGCAAAGACCAGCGCCTATGAATACCCCCACCCCGACTGGCGGCTGTGGTATTTCCTGTTTCTTCTGGTCTTCTACCTGGCCTTCACCAAGCTTTCCGAAAAGGTGCTGAACCGGGTTTCGGCCCGGCTGTCCAAGGGGCAGGCGACGGCGGCGGGCGAAGCGTTGCGAAAGGCGGGGGCATGACGACCTGCTGGGAAACCATAAACGCCTATGCCTTGCGGTCGCTGGGCTATGGCGAACGGTTGCTGCCGCGCAGCGACTTTACCCTGTGCCAGCAGTTCACCCTGATCGGATCGGGGATGCTGTGGAACATCTATTTCGGGGTGCTGGCGCTGCTGGCCGGGTTCTTCCTTGCCAATGCCCTTGCGCTTGCCAAGGCCGCGCACAGCCCTTGGCTGCGCAAACCCGCGGAATGGTTCATCTTCGTCTTTCGCGGCTCGCCCCTGTTCATTCAGTTCTTCCTGGCCTACGAGGCATTGCAGATGCTGCCCAAGGCGGGGATCGATGTCTTCGGCATCACCGTGCAGACCGCGTGGACGACGAAAGCCTGGGCCGGGGCGCTGTTCGTGCTTTTCCTGAACACTGCCGCCTATTCGGCCGAAATCTTCCACGGTGCCCTGCGGTCGATCCCCAAGGGCGACCTGGAGGCCGCCGATGCCTATGGCATCACCGGATGGTCACGCTTTATCCGGATCGAATGGCCCACCATGCTGCGGCTGGCCTGGCCGGCCTATACGAACGAAGCGATCTTCCTGTTCCATTCCACGGCGCTGGTGTTCTTTTCGGGCTTTCCGGCTTTTCAGCAACGCGGCGATGCGCTGTATTACGCCAATTACTTTGCTGACAAGACGTTCAATCCCTTTATCCCCTACCCCATCGTGGCCTGCTATTTCATCCTTCTGACGCTGGTGGTCATCTGGCTTTTCGGGCGCGTGAACCGTCACCTGAACCGCCACCTGCCATCGAACATGGGCAGCAAAATTCGCTTGCGTCCGCAGTTGATCCGATAGTAGCCTATTTTTGATCAAATTATCCGGGCACCCGCCCGGACCCGTCTGAAAGGCGGGATCAAAGGTCAAAACCAGGGATGGATCATTGGCCCCGGCGCAAGTCGGGACCGGTCTGAAACGATCATGATGAAGGACTATCTGCGCAAGCATCCGCAAGTGCGTACAATCCGTGTGGCAGCAGCCGATCTGAACGGCCAGGCCCGCGGCAAAAGGATACCGGCACGCTTTGCCGACAAGGTGGTGAAGGATGGAACCCGCTTCCCCTTCTCTGTCCTCAATCTGGATATCTGGGGGGAAGACATCGACGACAGCCCGCTTGTCTTTGAACAGGGCGATCAGGATGGCGTTCTGAAACCCACCGAACGCGGTTTCATGCCGATGCCCTGGCTAGAGGCGCCAACGGCCCTGCTGCCGATCTGGATGTTCCGCGAAAATGGCCAGCCCTATGAAGGCGATCCCCGGCATGCGCTGAACGCCGTCGTGCAACGCTCCAAGGCGCGCGGGCTGACGCCAGTGGTGGCGGTCGAGCTGGAATTCTTCCTGATTGATGACAGCGGCAAGACGCTTCAGGTGCCCCCGTCGCCCCGGTCAGGCAAGCGCCGCAAGGCGGCCGAAACCCTGTCGATCAGGGCACTTGACGCCTTTGACACCTTCTTTACCGATCTTTACGACGCCTGCGAGGCGATGGACATTCCGGCCGATACCTCAACCTCGGAAACCGGGCTGGGCCAGTTCGAAGTGAACCTGATGCATTGTGACGATGCGCTGCGCGCCGCCGATGATGCATGGCTGTTCAAGATGCTGGTCAAGGGTCTGGCCCGGCGCCATGGGTTCGCCGCCAGCTTCATGGCCAAGCCCTATGCCGAATATTCAGGCTCTGGCCTGCATACGCATTTCAGCGTGCTGGATGCCGATGGCGACAACATCTTCGATTCCGGCGGCCCGAAGGGCACCGCTGCGCTGCGCCATGCGGTTGCCGGTTGCCTGAACGCCATGCACGACTCCACGCTGATCTTCGCGCCGCACCAGAACAGCTATGAACGGCTTGTGCCCGACAAGCATGCCCCGACGACGATCTGCTGGGGATACGAAAACCGTACCGCCGCGATCCGCATTCCCGCGGGCAGCCCGTCGGCCCGGCGGATCGAACATCGCGTGGCGGGGGGGGACGTGAACCCCTACCTGATGCTGGCCGTCATACTTGGCGCGGCTCTGGACGGGATCGAGAACGAGATGGAGCCGCCATCGCCGGTCACGGGCAATGCCTATACCGTCGACGGGCTGTCGCAGATCCCCTCTACCTGGGCTGATGCGATCGATGCCTTCGAACAATCGACCGTGCTTCCCCGTTTCCTGCACAAGGAAATCATCCGCAATCTGGTGCAGACAAAGCGTCAGGAACTGCATTACATTGCGGATCTTTCCGAAGCAGAGCGGGTGGAACTGTATCTGGATACCGTGTGACGCCACGCTTCCCCCGGGCTTGACCACCCCCCGGGGGGCTGCGGTATCCTTCGCAAACAGATTGAACAGGTTTTCATGCTGATCGGCATCTTGCAGACCGGGCTTGCCCCCGACGCCCTTTCCCCGGAAATGGGTGATTATCCCGATATGTTCATGCGTCTTCTGGACGGGAACGGCTTTACCTATCGCGTCTACCGGGTGGTCGAGAACGAATTTCCGAAATCGGTGACGGAATGCGACGGCTGGCTGATCACTGGGTCGCGCCACGGGGTTTACGAAGACCACCCGTGGATTCCCCCGCTGGAGCAGTTCATCCGGGATGCCTTTGCCGCACGCGTGCCGGTGGTGGGCATCTGCTTTGGCCATCAGATCGTGGCGCAAGCCATGGGTGGCAAGGTGGAACGCTATGCGGGGGGCTGGGCCGTGGGGGCCACCGAATATGATTTCGGCGGCGAAAAGCGTGTGCTGAACGCATGGCACCGCGATCAGGTGACCATTGCACCGAAAGGCGCCACGGTTCTTGCCAGCAATGATTTTTGCACCAACGCGGCCCTGCTTTATGATGACCGGGCCCTGACGGTGCAGGCCCATCCCGAATTTCGCCCCGAATTCGTCGATGGGTTGATGAAGACCCGGGGCAAGGGGGTTGTCCCCGACGAGGTGCTGGCACAGGCCGCATCACGGCTGGACCAACCACTGAACGACAAGACCATGGCCGCCCAGATCGCGGCCTTCTTCAAGGCGCCGCGGGCCTGACGCCTGCGGGCAAGACAAGAGTGTGAATTATGTCCAAATGGACGGATAAGCTGCCAGAGGCGGCACTGGAATTCATCGCCAACCGGCGGGTGGACGAGGTAGAGTGCATCATCGGCGATATCGCGGGAGTGGCCCGGGGCAAGGCCATGCCGGCCAACAAGTTCGCGAAGCAGACCAGCTATTTCCTGCCGAACTCAATCTTTCTGCAAACCATCACCGGGGAATGGGCCGACAATCCGTTTGATGCCTTTACCGAACCCGACATGATCCTGGAGCCCGACTGGTCCACCGCCACCGCCGCACCGTGGACAGCGGACGTGACGCTTCAGATCATCCATGACGCCAAGGACCAGCAGGGAAACCCGGTGCCCTTTGCGCCGCGGAACGTGCTGCGCCATGTGGTGTCGCTCTACGAAAAGCAGGGTTGGCGGCCGGTGGTCGCGCCCGAGATGGAATTCTTCCTGACAGCGCGCAACATCGACCCGAACATGCCGGTGCAACCCCCGATGGGGCGATCGGGCCGGAGGGCGGCCGGCAAACAGGCCTATTCGATGAGCGCAGTTGACGAATACGGAAAGGTCATCGACGACATCTATGATTTCGCCGAGGCGCAGGGGCTGGAGATCGACGGCATCCTTCAGGAGGGCGGCGCCGGCCAGATCGAGCTGAACCTTGCGCATGGCGATCCTGTGCGGCTGGCCGATGACGTGTTCTTCTTCAAACGCCTGATCCGCGAAGCAGCCCTGCGCCACGATTGCTTTGCAACCTTCATGGCAAAGCCGATTGCCGGTGAACCCGGGTCGGCCATGCATATCCATACCTCGGTCGTCGACATCAAGACGGGCAAGAACATCTTTGCCGGACCGAAGGGCGTGGAAACCGAAGCTTTCATGCATTTCATCGGCGGGTTGCAGAACCACCTTGGCGCCGGCGTCGCCCTGATGGCGCCCTATGTGAACAGCTACCGCCGCTATGTTCCCGATTTCGCGGCCCCCATCAATCTGGAATGGGGACGTGACAACCGCACCACAGGCCTGCGTGTGCCGATTTCCGGCAGCGCCGCACGGCGGATCGAAAACCGCCTGCCGGGGATGGATTGCAACCCCTATCTGGGTATCGCCGCCACCTTGGCCTGCGGCTATCTGGGGCTGATGGAAAAGCGCGAACCACGCCCGGAATTCGTTGGTTCCGCCTATATCGACAGCGATGAAATCCCTTTGAACATGGGGGACGCGCTGGACATGCTGGATGAGGATACCGCCCTGAAGGAAGTGCTGGGGGTAGAGTTCTGCAAGGTCTATGACAGTGTGAAGCGCAACGAATACAAAGAGTTCCTTCAGGTCATCAGCCCTTGGGAGCGTGAGCATCTGTTGTTGAACGTATGAATCTGCTGCATGTGAACGACAAGGCGGGGGAATACCCCGCCTCCTATTATGCCGCCACCGCCGCACCGCTGGCGCCCTTTCCCGTTCTGAAGGGCGAAAGGCGTGCCGATGTCTGCGTGATCGGCGGGGGGTATACGGGCCTGTCCGCAGCCCTGCATCTGGCCGAAATGGGTTACGATGTGGTGCTGCTGGAAGCGCATCGCATGGGCTTTGGCGCCTCGGGGCGCAATGGCGGACAGGTCGGGTCCGGCCAACGGCAGGATCAGGACTGGCTGGAAAGGGCGGCAGGGCGCGAGACCGCGCGGCGAATGTGGGATCTGGCCGAAGACGCCAAGAGGCTGGTGCGCGAGCTGATCACCCGGCACGACATGCCCGTCACCTTTTACCCCGGCATCGCCCATGCCTGCTGGACCGAAGCCGAGGCGCGGCATGCCCATCACTACGCTGAAAAACTGCAACGTGATTACGGCTATGACCAGATCGAGGCGCTGGATCAGGCCGCCATGCGCCGCCTTGTCGGGTCTTCGGTCTACAAGGGCGGGGATATTGACCGCGGCGCAGGCCACCTGCACCCTCTGAACCTTGCCATCGGGCTGGCACAGGCGGCCGCCAAGGCCGGCGCGCATCTTTTCGAGCGGTCGGAAGTGCACCACATCCGCCACGGATCGCGCCCCGTGGTCAGCACCGCTTCGGGCAAGGTCACCTGCGATCATCTGGTGCTGGCCTGCAACGGCTATCTGGGCGGGCTTGATCGCCAGGTTGCCGCCCGGGTTATGCCGATCAACAACTTCATCCTTGCCACCGAGCCCTTGGGCGATCGGGCGGCAGAGGTTCTGGCAGAGCCGGTTGCCGTGGCCGATACGAAATTCGTGGTCAATTACTGGCGCCTGTCCGAAGATGGCCGGCTGCTTTTCGGGGGCGGCGAAAGCTATGGCTACCGTTTCCCCGACATTCGCAAGACGGTGACAAAGCCGATGCTCGAGGTCTATCCGCATCTGCGCGATGCCCGCATTGATTATGCCTGGGGCGGGACGCTGGCGATTACGATGAACCGGATGCCCGCGTTTTT
>JALQTL010000096.1 GCA_023260935.1 Paracoccaceae bacterium | reverse complement strand
GAGGAAACCGACATGAGCGATATCGCAGAACGCGTAAAGAAAATTGTTATTGATCATCTCGGCGTCGACGCCGACAAGGTTGTCGAAGGCGCAAGCTTCATCGACGATCTGGGCGCGGACTCGCTCGATACCGTCGAACTGGTGATGGCTTTCGAAGAAGAATTCGGGATCGAGATCCCCGATGATGCCGCTGAAACCATCCAGACTTTCGGCGATGCGGTGAAGTTCATCACCGAAGCTGCCTGATCCGTCTTTCCTTCGGGAAGGCTAAGGGGCGCCCGCTGCGGTGCCCCTTTTGCATTTCGCCTGCGGCGGCCCTTGCATGGCCGCGCCCCCCTGCGCCACGGCGCCCGGAAAAAGCAAAACCCCGGCCGCGGGGCCGGGGTTTGAAGGAAGATCAGAACGGGATTTCGTCATCCAGATCGGGGCGTCCGCCGCCACCGCCCGAAGGCCCGCGATCCCCCCCGCGCGAAGTCCCGCCGCCGCCCGAAGAACCGCCCCCGGCATAGTCGTCATAGCCGCCGCGGTCATCATAGCCACCGCCCGAAGACCCGCCGCCACCATCGCCGCGCCCGCCCAGAAGCGTCATGTTGCCGGAATAGGGGCGCAGCACGATTTCGGTCGTGTAGCGGTCTTGCCCCGATTGATCCTGCCATTTTCGGGTTTCAAGCTGGCCTTCGATATAGACGGTCGACCCTTTGCGCAGATACTGCTCGGCGATCTTGGCCAGCGGTTCGTTGAAGATGGCGACCGAATGCCATTCGGTGCGTTCCTTCTTTTCGCCCGTATTGCGATCACGCCATGTTTCCGATGTGGCGATGCGCAGGTTCACCACCTTGCCGCCGTTCTGGAAGCTGCGCACCTCGGGGTCGCGGCCCAGATTGCCGATGATGATGACCTTGTTGACCGACCCTGCCATTGCTGTTTCCCCCTTCAATCGGTTCCGGCAGCTTGGGCCGGCTATGGTTAAGAAAGCCTATATCGTGCAGCGGGGGGTGCTGCAACTCGTGCCGTGGCTTTTCGGGCCGGGAAGCCGGGCGGCATCCTGCCGGGCGGGCGCCCGTGCCGCGGCGATGCGCGCTGCCCTAGGGGCTGGCCAAACGCGGGAAAATGCCTATAGTTCCGGCGTTGCCACTCATGGACCTGACAGATGAAGCTTCTGCCTGCTGCTCTTGCATGTCTTGTTGCCCTTGGCGCCGGGGGCGGGGCAAGCCTGCCCGCCCTGGCCGAGGGGTTGCAGCTTCACGGATCGACAAAGAACCGTGCCGCCCTGTTCAATTCGCAAAAGCGCCTGCTGGATGGCCGCCTTTCCAAGCAATACGAGGCTTCGGTGCGGTTGACGCCGAAAGGCAAGGCGGCAGGCGCGGGCGATGCAGGGACGGTGCCGCGCTATGCGGGCAGCTACAAGGGCGAATATCTGGAAACGGCCAAGGCGGCGGCGCGCAAGCATGGCGTGCCGGAAGATCTTTTCCTGCGGCTGGTGCAGCAGGAATCGGGCTGGAACCCCGGCGCGGTCAGCCACAAGGGGGCAACGGGGCTTGCCCAGCTGATGCCCGCCACGGCGCGCAAGCTGGGGGTGAATATCCACGACCCGCGCGAAAATCTGGAAGGCGGCGCCCGCTATGTGCGGATGATGTATGACAGGTTCGGCAGCTGGCGGCTTGCGCTTGCGGCATATAACGCGGGCCCGGGGGCCGTGGAACAGCACGGCGGCATTCCGCCCTATGACGAAACCAGAAATTATGTGAAAGCGATTCTGGGCTGATCCCACCCCTGTGCCGGCCCTTTCCCCGATTTCGGCACAAGGGCAGGCAGCGCAGGGCGCCCGTTACTCCGCCGCGATCTGTATCACCGGTTCCATCCGTTTCAGGATGTCGAGCGACAGATGGCATTTGATCTGATGCCCGCCTTCCAGTGTCTGCACCGGGGGCACTTCGGTTTCGCACCGGCCCCCCGGCACTTCTGATTTCCAGCGGCACCGGGTCTGGAACGGACAGCCGGGCGGCGGGTTCATGGCGCTGGGGATATCCCCCTCCAGCACGATCCGGCGCTTCTTCACACGTGTATCGGCGATCGGTACGGCCGACAGCAGGGCCTCGGTATAGGGGTGATAGGGCGGCGAGAATACCTGATCCGTGGTGCCCAGTTCCACCACATGGCCCAGATACATCACCATCACCCGGTCCGACAGATAGCGCACGATCGACAGGTCATGGCTGATGAACAGAAGCGTTGTCTTGTTCTTGCGCTGGATATCCATCAAGAGATCGGTCACCGCCGCCTGCACCGAAACATCAAGCGCCGAGACGGGTTCATCGGCCACCACGATCCGCGCGCCCCCGGCAAAGGCGCGGGCGATGCCGACGCGCTGCTTCTGCCCGCCTGACAACTGGCGCGGCATGCGGTCTGCAAAGGCGCGCGGCAGTTTCACCAGATCAAGCAGTTCCAGCATCCGCTTTTCGCGGTCCGCGTCCGATGAGCCTTCGCCAAAGATCTCGAGCGCGCGGATGATCTGGCGCCCCACGGTCATCGACGGGTTCAGCGTGTCGAACGGGTTCTGGAACACCATCTGCAACTGCGAAACGGTATCCACGCCGCGTTTTTCGATGGGCGTATCCTGCACGTTTTCGTCAAACAGCATGATCGTGCCGCTGGTGGCCGTTTCCAGCCCCATCAGCACCTTGGCGAAGGTGGATTTGCCGCAGCCGCTTTCGCCCACGATGGCAAGGGTTTCGCCTTCATGCGCCTCGAAGCTGAGCGTCTCATTGGCCTTGACCACCTTCTGCGCGCCGCCGCCGAAGGCGCTGGAGGAGACGGCATAGTATTTCTTCAGATCCTCCATCCGCAGCACCACGGGGCCGATCTTTGTCTTTTCGGCGGTCTTGCGGGTTTTGGGTGGGGCGGCCCAGTCGATTTCCTGCCAACGCAGGCAGCGGCTGGCATGGCGGTCATCGCCGGGCACGGGTGACATCGCAATGTCACCCTTGTTGCACTGGCCATCGACGAAATAGTCGCAGCGCGGGCCGAAGTTGCAGCCCTGTGGGCGTTCGTGCGGCAGGGGGAAATTGCCGGGGATGGCGATCAGCGGGGCCGCGTTCTTGTCGGCCCCGGGCAGCGGGATCGACCGGAACAGCGCCTGCGTATAGGGGTGGCGCATCTTGTCGAAGACTTCCTCGACATTGCCGGTTTCCACCGCCTCGCCCGAATACATCACGCAAAGCCTGTCGCAGACATCAAGCACAAGGCCAAGGTTGTGGCTGATGAAAAGCATCGAGGTGCCGTATTTTTCGCCCAGATCCTTCACCAGATCGACGATCCCCGCCTCGACCGTCACATCAAGTGCTGTGGTCGGTTCATCAAGGATCAGAAGCGCGGGCTTTGCCATCAGCGCCATGGCGATGACGATACGCTGTTGCTGCCCGCCCGAAAGCTGGTGGGGATAGGCGTTCAGCATCCGGTCGGGGTCGGGCAGGCGGACATCGGCAACGATCTGGCGGGCCAAGGCCCAGGCATCAGACCGGGCCATGCCCTGATGGATCATCGGCACTTCGATCAACTGTTCGCCGATGCGCATGGCCGGGTTCAGGCTGGCCATCGGTTCCTGATAGATCATGGCGATTTCAGAGCCGCGGATATGGCGCAGGCCTTCGTCATCCATCTTGGTAAGGTCGCGCCCCTTGAAGCGGATCGTCCCGCCCACGATGCGACCGTTCTTGCCCAGATCGCGCATGACGGCGAGGGCCACGGTGGATTTGCCGCAGCCGGATTCACCCACCAGCCCCATCGCCTCGCCCGGCATGACGGTGCAGGAAAAATCCATCACCGCCGGAATCTCGCGCAGGCGGGTGAAGAAGGAGATCGAGAGGTTTTCGATTTCAAGGATCGGTTGGGTCGGGTCCCAGTCGGCCATGGGGCAACTCCTTTGGCTGGCGGCGGTCCGGGGGGATCACACCCCCGGGCCCCCGTGGGATATACATGAACAGATGAAGGCGGCGGGGCGGGCCATCAGTCCTTCATGCTTTCTTCGCGCAGGCCGTCGGCAAGCAGGTTGAGGCCGAGGACAAGGCTCATCAGCGCGAGGGCGGGCACGATGGCGGGGTGTGGGAAAATGGCCAGCAGGCGGCGCCCGTCATCGATGGTGGA
>JALQTL010000211.1 GCA_023260935.1 Paracoccaceae bacterium | reverse complement strand
CCACCAAAAGCTCGGTGACTTCGGCAATCGGGCGACCGGCGAAAACTTCGGGACCGTCGTCACGGAAGATCGAGGCGCGCCGGGCAGGAATCAGCGGGTTGACCTTGGCATTGGCCACGTCCGCAGCCGCCGGATCGGGTTCGCTTGACCCAAACCAGTTGAACGGGTTCAAGCGCGACTCGCTGATGGTGGCGCAGCCCGTCAACATCACGGTTGCAAGGATCAAGAGCGTCACGGGTTTGCGCATGGTCGGTCCCTCTGCCTGTCTGTCTTCGACGTAACCGATTGCGCCGCCGTTGAAAAGCGCGAAGCCCGGGCTGGACCTTTGCGCCGTCGCTGCCTAGGTGTTCGGGGAACACAGGACACGCATCCGGAGACCGCCATGGCGAGCGCCGCTTTTGAAGAGATTGTCGAAGATTTCGAATTTCTGGACGATTGGGAAGACCGCTACCGGATGGTGATCGAACTGGGCCGCGCGATGGAGCCATTGCCGGATGCCCTCAAGGTCCCGGCTACCAAGGTTGATGGCTGCGCCAGCCAGGTCTGGTTGCACCCGCAGATCGAAGGAGGTGTGATCCGGTTCGAGGGCGAGTCGGATGCGATGATCGTCAACGGCCTGATCGCGGTTCTGCGGAAGTTATACAATGGCTTGTCGCCCGCCGAAGTTGTCGCAATCGACGCACGGGCCGAATTGGGGCGGCTGGGATTGAACGACCATCTGTCAGCGCAGAGATCAAACGGGCTGCGGGCCATGATCGAGCGTTTGCAGGGCTTTGCGCGGGCATCTTCAAGTTGATTTGAGCGCCTTTGGCGCACAGTTCCAAGCTTTGCGACCCTACAGGTCGCAAAGCCGCTTGGGGGCACTGCCCGCCGTCCATTGGGCTTGAACCAATGGCACCAAATGGACAGCCCCCAGAAGTATTTTGAAACCGAAGAAGACGGACTGGGTGTCCGATTCTGGTCAGGAATTGCCGTTGCCGGTAAAGCGCGCCGCGTCTGCGGCGGCTCGGCGGATCGCGTTCGATTTATGCACGGTTTCCTGATATTCCGCTTCGGGATCGCTGTCATAAACGACACCGCCGCCTGCCTGAATGTAGAGCTTTTTGTCCTTCACCAGCGCCGTGCGCAGCGCGATGCACATGTCCATGTCGCCGCCGGCGCTGAAATAGCCCACACCACCGCCATAGATGCCACGTTTTTCCGGTTCCAGCTCGTCGATGATTTCCATCGCACGGACCTTCGGTGCACCTGAGACCGTGCCTGCGGGAAGACCCGCCAGCAGGGCGGAGAGCGCGTCGTGATCGGGGCTGAGTTCGCCGACCACGTTGGAGACGATGTGCATCACGTGGCTGTAGCGTTCGATGATGAACTTCTCGGTCGGGTGCACGGTCCCGATCTTGGCGACGCGCCCCACGTCATTGCGGCCCAGATCGAGCAGCATAAGGTGTTCGGCGCACTCCTTCGCGTCGGCCAGCAGATCGGCTTCGAGCGCATCGTCCTCGGCGGGTGTTGCACCGCGCGGGCGGGTGCCTGCGATGGGACGGATGGTGACTTCGTTGCCAAACACCCGGACGAGGATTTCCGGGCTGGCGCCGATCACCTGAAAGCCGCCGAAGTTGAAGAAGAACATGAAGGGCGAAGGGTTGGTGCGCCGCAGGCTACGGTAAAGGGCAAAGGGCGGCAGTTCAAACCGCTGTGCCCAGCGTTGGCTGGGAACGACCTGAAAGATATCGCCCGCGCGGATGTAATCCTTGGCCTTTTCCACCGCGGCCTTGTAGCCGTCTTTTGTGAAGTTCGACTGCGGCTCTCCGACACGGGCGGAAACGCCCAGATCACGTTGTGCGGCGGGGGCGCGATCCAGATCGCGCAGCGCATCCATCACCCGTTCCGCCGCCTGCGCATAGGCAGCCCGGGCCGACAGGCCCGACGCGGCCCATGCCGGAGCAACCAGCGTGACCTCTCCCTTCACCCCGTCCAGCACGGCGATGACCGACGGCCGCATCAGCACGGCATCGGGCAGGCCGATCGGGTCGGGGTTCACATCGGGCAGGTTTTCGACCAGCCGGATCATGTCATAGCCAAGATAGCCGAACAGCCCCGCCGAAACGGCCGGCATGCCTTCGGGCATGTCAATGGCGCATTCCGCGATCAGCGCGCGCAGGGTTTGCAGCGGGTGCCCTTCCAGCGGCTGAAAGGCATGGGCGTCAAAGCGGGCTTCGCGGTTGATTTCCGAACTGGCGCCGGTGCAACGCCAGATCAGATCCGGCTTCAGCCCGACAATGGAATAGCGGCCGCGCACCTCTCCCCCCGTCACGCTTTCCAGCATGAAGGTATCCTTGCGCGCCTCGCCCAGTTTCAACATCAGACTGACGGGCGTATCCAGATCGGCGGCCAGACGCGCCCAGACCAGTTGGTTCCTGCCTTGCTTCCAGTTGCGTTCGAATTCGTCAAAGGAAGGCGAAAGGCTCATCGGTCAGGCTTTCAGTTGAATTGCGCGTGAACCGCGTTGATGGCGGTCTGGTCAAGCGAAATGCCGGCCTCGGAGGTCAGCGCATTCGAGTAAAGCGTCAGCGCATCCTGCGATATGGCCTGTTGCACCCGTGCCGCGATCGCACCTTTCAGCGCGGTGGCATCATCGCCTTCGGGATCGGCGGCGTTCACTTCATCCAGACGCACAAGGGCGGTGAAGCCAGGGCCCTCGATCACCCGCAACTCGCCCGGCTGCATCTGGAAGACGGCCGGCAGCAGGGTGGCGGGGGTATTCTCGACAAAACCGTCACGGGAAATCCGCGCCGTGCGGTCAAGGATACCAAAGGCGCCAAGAGCTTCGCCACCCTCGACCGCGGCCTTGATCTCGACCGCACGGTCGGAAAGGGCGCGGGCGGTGGCCTCTGCCCGCCATGCGGCCAGAACATCGGCCCGGGCTGTTTCAAAGGGGATCGGGGTCGGGGGCACGATCTCTTCCAGCCGCAGCGCCACCACGCCGCCATCATCCAGCAGAACGGCCTCGGGGAAATCGCCCTCTCGCGCGGCCATGGCGGCCTGACGGAACTTCGGATAGGCAGCGATGCCTTCCGGTGCCGGGGCATCGGCGACGAAATCGATGCTGCCCAGGGTCATGCCCTGATCGCGGGCCAGATCTTCCAGCGTCGCCCCCCCGGCAAGGGCATCGTCGATCGTCTCTACCTGATCGGCAATGACACGGCGGGCGGCATCGCCCTGAATTTCCATCGCCAGATCGGGGCGGGCGTCTTCGAAGCTGATCTCCTGCGCGGCCAGAACCGCATTCATCCGAAACAGCGCCGGCCCGAAATCACTTTCCAGCGGGCCCACCACCCCGGGCCCCGTCAGCGCGAAGACGGCATCCCCCGCGGGGCCCAGATCCGCCTTGCTGACATCGCCAAGGTCGATGTCATCCAGCGTCAGCCCCCGTTCAGCCACCAGCGCCTCGAAAGTTTCGCCCGCATCAAGGCGTGCCTTGGCCGCCTCGGCCTCTTCCTGCGAGGGGTAGACAAGCCGTTCGACCAACCGCTTTTCGGGCTGGACGAAATCACCGATCCGGTCCTGATAAAGTGCCCGCAGCGTGGCGTCATCGACAGGCTGATCGGCGGCAATGGCTTCGGGCAAGAGTGAGGCATAAGTGATCCGCTTTGCCTCGGGCGCGGTGAAACGGGCAATATTGTCGGTGTAATAGGCCTCAAGCACCTCATCCGTCGGGTCGGCGACGGGGGCGGCAAGATCGGCCGCCGTCAGGCGCAACATCGAAAAGCCGCGGCGTTCGGCGATATAGGCATAGAAGGCATCGGTCACCGCAGCCGGGGCCACGAACCCCCCCGAAATCGCCCCGGTGAACAACTGCCGGGCCAGATCGGCCCGAAGATCGGCTTCGAATTCGGCTTCGGTCATATTGGCGCGGTCCAGCGCGAAGCGGTAGGTTTCGCGGTCGAAGCTGCCGGCCGTGCCCTGAAAGGCGGGCGCGCGCGTCACTTCCGTTGCCACCGTTTCATCGCCCACCGATAGACCGATGCGGTCAGCCTCATTGTCCATCGCTGTCTGCGCGATCAGCGATTGCAGCACCTGACGGTCCAGCCCCAGCGCCACTGCCTGCGACATCGGCACCGGCTGGCCGGTCTGCGCCGAAAAGGCGTTCAGCTCGGCCTGAAGGGCCCTGACATAGCGATTTACCGTGATGTCGCGGTGGCCCACCGTGCCGATGGCCGTCATCCCGCCGCTGAAATTGGTGATCCCGAAGCCACCCAGACCCAGCACCAGCATCGCCAGCAGTCCAAAGATGACAATCTGGCTTCCCTTGCCCTTCTTGCGGGCGGTGTCGTCAGTGTCCTTGGCCATGGCTTTGCCCTTTGGAAAACGTGGTTTGCGACTGTCTAAGGGGTTCCGCCCCCCCCGACAAGTAGGGCTTCACGCCTTGGGGTGAAAGGCCCGAAGGCGGCGAAACAGTTCGGCAATCCCGGCCGCATCGATATTGGCAAAGGCTATGCGGATCTGCCGCCGCCCGGCTTCGGACCCTGCCGGCTGGAACATCGTGCCGGGCAGCATGAGGATCGACTGTTCGGTCACAAGGCGCTTGCACAGATCGTTCGACGACATGTCGAAAGGATGCTCGACATAGGCGAAATATGCCCCGCATCCCAGAAGCTTCCAGCCTTCAAGCGCGCCGAAACCGGCAACCATCGCGCGGCGGCGCGCGAGGATCTCGTCACGCTCGCCCGCAACCCACTGGCGCAGGTTGCGCATGCCCCAAAGCGCTGCGATCTGTCCAAGCTGGCTGGGGCAGATCGCCACGGTATCAAGGAACTTCTCCACCTCTGCCAGCCGGGCCTCAGAAGCCACCACGGCGCCCACCCGGTGGCCGGTCAGGCGATAGGCCTTGGAAAAGCTGTAAAGCTGGATCAGCGTATCAGCCCAGTCGGGATCAAGGAACAGATCATGCGGCCGCCCGCCCGTTTCGGCGGAATGGCGGCTGTCAAAATCGCGGTAGGTTTCGTCCACAATCAGCGCCAGCCCATGCTTCCGGCACAGATCGCGAAAGGCCGAAAGCGTGCCGGCTGGATACTCCACACCGCCCGGGTTATTGGGCG
>JALQTL010000150.1 GCA_023260935.1 Paracoccaceae bacterium | reverse complement strand
GATTTAAAAGTTTGGGAAAATGGTGATGTCATAAATTTCAATTTACCAAAAGGTGAAATATTAGGAGTCACAGGACTTGTTACAGTCGTAATCGTTAACATTTTAAGATACTTGTCCGCACCCGCTCAAGCGATAACAGGGTAAACCCCGGCAATGAGAAGATTTTTGCCGAATGTGTTGTTGGTAAACGACGAAAACCCCGCAAGGCGGCGCGTAAGGCGTTGAAATGGCTGAAGTGGGGCGGATTACTCCAGCCCCATATCCGCCATCATCGCTTCGATCCGCGGCACATCCGAGGGGTTGTTCAACTCCCAGAACTGGCGCCCGCGGGCCTCGACCTCGGCGCATAGAACCGCGCGCCCGTTTTCAAGGAAGCGTAGCTGTTCTAGTCCCTCAAGGCGTTCGAGCGGCCCAACCGGCCAGGACGGATAGGCGGCCAGCGTGTCCGGCCGATAGGCGTAAACCCCGACGTGGTGGAAGACGGGCGTCATCTCATGCGCCAGATAGCTTTCGGCGGTGTAGGGTATCACCTCTTTCGAGAAATACAGCCCGCGATTACCCGCGCCAAAGACAGCGGTCGTGCCGCCAACGCGCCCGTGGTGGCGGTCTTCGCGCAGGCTGGCGAGCATTTCGCCTTCGCAGCGCAGGACGGGGGTGGCAAGCTCGGCCCAGTCGTTCCGGCGCAGGCCTTCGACGAGGTCTTCGATGAACCAGGCGGGCGTCAGAGGGGCGTCGCCTTGCAGGTTGACGACAATCTCAAAGCTTTCGCCAAGGTTGGCATAGGCTTCGGCGCAGCGCTCGGTGCCGTTGGCGCAGCTTTCGGACGTCATCACGACTTCGGCGCCAAAGCCTTCGGCCTCGGCGCGGATGCGGTCGTCAACGGTCGCGACCACCACCTTGGTTGCGCAGGAGACCGCCATCGCGGCATCCCAGCTGCGCCGGATCAGGGTCTTGCTGACCCCGCTTGCGCCGGTCAGCGGCACGAGCGGTTTCGCCGGATAGCGGGTCGAGGCGTAGCGGGCAGGGATGACGATCAGGACGGACATTATTTCACCAAAAGAACGCCGGGGGCATAGGCGATGAAGAAGGGATTGGCAAAGCCGGGCTTGCCATAGGCGAAGGGGGCGTGGTCGTCGAAGCGGATCATCTCGCCGCCCGCGCCGCGCAGAACGGCATCGCCCGCGGCGGTGTCCCATTCCATCGTGCGACCAAGGCGCGGGTAAAGATCGGCCTCGCCCGTGGCCACAAGGCAGAACTTCAGGCTGGAGCCGGCGCTGGTCATGTCGGCCACGGCGTATTTGCCAATATAGGCATCTGTCGCCGCGTCGCGGTGCGATTTCGATGCCACCACCATCAGGGCGGCATTGTCGGGGGTCTTGACGCGGATCGGCCGCGTCGGGCCCGGGGCTTCCTTTGCGAAGGGGCCGGTTTCTTCCACTGCGCTGCCATCGGGCAAGGTATAGAACAGCCGCCCCTTTGCAGGCGCATAGACGACCCCGCGCAGCGGCACACCGTTTTCGACATAGGCGATGTTCACCGTGAAATCGCCGCGCCGCTGCACGAATTCCTTCGTGCCATCCAGAGGATCGACGATCAGGAAGGTGCTGGCCGAAAGTCCGTGGCTGGCGGATTGCTCTTCGGTGATCAGCGTTACATCGGGAAATGCCGCCCGCAGCCCGTCCGAGATCAGGGCATCGGCCGCTTCGTCCGCGGCGGTGACGGGGCTTGCATCCTCTTTCGAGCGAACATCGAAATCCGGGCCATCATAGATCGCCATGATCCGGTCCCCTGCCTCCAATGCAAGGCGGCGCATCACTGGCACCAAACGAAGAAAGTCCATTACCCCTCCCGATACGGCACGACGGTTGCCTCAAGGCCTGTGCCGGCTTATCATCTGCGCAAAGGAAACAGCAAGATTTCCTGTGGCAGGCTGGGCAGGACGTTGATCCGCCGGCAAGAGGTTGGGCAGACATGTTTCGCACCGAGGTCAGGAAGACGCCGGCCCGCAGCGCTTTTGCGATGCTGGAACTGATTTTCCACGCCTCTGTCAGGGCGGTGCGCCGCAACCACGGCAATGCGGTGCTGGGACTGGTGATGAACATCATGCAGATGGTCGTCATGGTGGCCATCTTCTATACGATGTTCGAACTGCTGGGTCTGCGCCGCAATGCAATCCGCGGCGATTTCCTGCTTTATGTGATGTCGGGCATCTTCATGTTCATGACCCACACCAAGGCAGTGGGCGCGGTGGTTGGGGCGGATGGCCCGACATCGCCGATGATGAAGCATTCGCCGATGAACCCGATCATTGCGATTTCCGCCGCGGCACTGGCATCGCTTTACACGCAGGTTCTTTCGGCTTCGGTGGTGCTGTATTTCTACCACGCAGCAATCCGGCCAATCACGATTTTCGATCCGGTGGGCACCTTTGCGATGTTCTTGCTGTCATGGCTTTCGGGCGTGGCGGTCGGGATGATGCTGAAGGCCGCGACGCCGTGGCAGCCCGAGGTATTTGGCATTGTCTCGCAGGTCTATCAGCGCGGCAACATGATCGCGTCGGGCAAGATGTTCGTGGCCAATGCCATGCCAACCTATATCCTTGCCTACTTCGACTGGAACCCGCTGTTCCACACCATCGATCAGGGCCGGGGGTTCATCTTTCTGAACTATCATCCGCGCTACAGCTCCATCGAATACCCGATCATCGTGACGGTGGTTTGCATGGTCATCGGCCTGATGGGCGAATTCTATACCCGCAAACACGCTTCGGTAAGCTGGGGGGCAAAACGATGACACGCCGGGGCCTTGCACTTGTGGTGTGGCTGATGCTGCCGGGGGCGGCCTTCGCCCAGCCCTTTCCAGCTGCCTTCATGGTTAAGGATGTGGCGGCAGAAGATGTGCTGAACATTCGTGCGGCCCCGTCCGCCGAGGCGCAGGCGATTGGCCAGATTGCCCCCTTTGCTTTGCATGTCGAGGTTCTGGAAACCACGTCCGATGGCACATGGGGCATGGTGGGCCTGCCCGAAGGCAATGGCTGGGTTTCGATGCGCTACCTTCACCCGATGCCGGCCGAGGATGAGGCACAGGTTCCAAGGCCGCTATCCTGCATGGGGACCGAACCGTTCTGGTCGATCGGCCTTTATCCGCAGGGGGCAGAGTTCAACTCTCCCGATACCGGGGCGGTGCCGATGGCGGTGGTGGCCGAGGCGGCGGCGCCGCAAGGCTATCTGGTAACGCTGGAAGAAGGCCCGACCTTGCAGCGCACCCTTGTGGTCAGCCGTGAAGCCTGTTCCGACGGGATGAGCGACCGCCGGTTCGGCTTTTCCCTGCGCATGTTCAAGGCCGCGCCCGATGGCAATCAGGTTTTGTCGGGCTGCTGCACGCTGGATCACCGCTAGGGCAGATCGACAACCCGCAGGGTCAGGTTGATGCGACCGCCCCGCGGCAGCAAGGTTGAAGACCCCGGCCGCACCCTGTCGATCCCGTGCCAGGCCAGCCGAGATGCCCCGCCCAGCACCAGAACATCGCCCGATGACAGCCAGAAGCTTTGCGTCCCTTCTGCACGGCTTTGCCCGCCCAGCCGGAAAAGCGCCTGATCGCCCAGCGATATGGAAACCACCGGAAAGCTGAAATCACCTTCATCGCGGTCCTGATGCAGGCCCATCCTTGCGGCGGTGTCATAGTAATTGACCAGACAGCAATCAGGGTCGCGCGGAGTGCCGGCCACACGGCGCCAGACGGCCAGCACCTCATCGGGTATTGCGGGCCATGGCGCGCCTGAAGGGTGCCTGTCCTGATACCGATACCCCTGCCGGTCGCTGACCCAGCCCAGCCGGCCCGCCGCTGTCATCCGCACGCTCATCTGCCGCCCGCCGGGCGTTACCGGCTGCACCAATGGCGCGGCGGCCACAACAGCGCGCAGGGCGGCGACCATCGCAGCCTGTTCGTCCGCCGAAAGCAGTTGCGGGTGAAGCGTGGCGCCGCGAATGATGACAGGCCCTGACATGGCCCGGAATCTAATGCGCCGGCCCCGCCCGATCCAGTCAGCGAGGGGGGCGGCGCGGCAGCAGAACCACCAGAATCGTGATCAGAAGCGCCGAGAGGACCAGGGCGGCAAGCAAGGGCAGCAGTGCAGACAGGATCACGGTCAGGGAAAAGGGCATGGCAGACTCCAAAAACTTCAAGTCATCAAGTGGAACTGTTCGAAAATTCGTCTGATCGCACGGGGCGACACGGTTGCAGGCAAAATCCCCGCCTCCTATATACAGCACGCAACGGGGTGAAGGCACAGTCCGGAATCCCGCACGCTCCATGGGCGCGGGTGCCGTTGTGGGCCCACGCCAAGACCATCGCCTGTAGAAAGGGATCAAAACATGGCCAAAGTCATCGGTATCGACCTTGGAACGACCAACTCCTGCGTTGCCATCATGGATGGGTCGCAGCCCCGCGTGATCGAAAATTCGGAAGGTGCGCGCACCACGCCGTCCATTGTCGGCTTTACGGAAAGCGAACGCCTTGTCGGTCAGGCCGCCAAGCGCCAGGCCGTGACCAACGCATCGAACACCATTTTTGCCGTCAAGCGACTGATCGGCCGCCGCATGGGCGATGCCGAGGTGGAAAAGGACAAGAAGCTTGTCCCCTACAAGATCGTTGATGGCGGCAACGGCGACGCCTGGGTTGAAGTGCGCGGTGAAAAGTATTCGCCCAGCCAGGTTTCCGCCTTCATCCTGCAAAAGATGAAGGAAACCGCTGAATCCTATCTGGGAGAGCCGGTGACCCAGGCCGTGATCACGGTCCCCGCCTATTTCAACGACGCCCAGCGTCAGGCCACCAAGGATGCCGGCAAGATCGCCGGTCTGGAAGTTCTGCGGATCATCAACGAACCGACCGCGGCCGCGCTGGCCTATGGTCTGGACAAGAAGGAATCGAAGACCATCGCCGTCTATGACCTTGGTGGCGGCACTTTCGACATCACGGTTCTGGAAATCGACGATGGCCTGTTCGAAGTGAAGTCGACCAACGGGGATACGTTCCTGGGTGGTGAAGACTTTGACATGCGGATCGTCAACTACCTGGCGGACGAGTTCAAGAAAGAGCATGGCGTTGACCTGACGCTGGACAAGATGGCGCTTCAGCGGCTGAAGGAAGCTGCCGAAAAGGCAAAGATCGAGCTTTCTTCCTCCAGCCAGACGGAAATCAACCAGCCGTTCATCTCGATGGACAAGAACACGGGCCAGCCGCTGCACCTTGTGGTCAAGCTTACCCGCGCCAAGCTGGAAACGCTGGTCGATGACCTGATCAAGCGGTCGATGAAGCCCTGCCAGGCCGCGCTGAAGGATGCGGGCCTGTCGGTGGGCGATATCGACGAGGTGGTTCTGGTCGGCGGCATGACCCGTATGCCCAAGGTCATCGAGGAAGTGACGAAGTTCTTCGGCAAGGAACCCCACAAGGGCGTGAACCCCGATGAAGTCGTGGCCGCGGGCGCTGCCATTCAGGCTGGCGTGTTGCAGGGCGACGTGAAGGACGTGGTTCTGCTGGACGTGACCCCGCTGTCGCTGGGCATCGAAACGCTGGGCGGTGTTTTCACCCGCCTGATCGACCGCAACACCACGATCCCGACGAAGAAGAGCCAGATCTTCTCGACCGCCGAAGACAACCAGAATGCGGTGACGATCCGTGTTTTCCAGGGCGAACGGGAAATGGCGGCCGACAACAAGCTGCTGGGCCAGTTCAACCTTGAAAACATCCCGCCGGCCCCCCGCGGCATGCCGCAGATCGAGGTCACCTTTGATATCGACGCGAACGGCATCGTCAGCGTGAAGGCCAAGGACAAGGGCACGAACAAGGAACAGCAGATCACGATCCAGGCGTCGGGCGGTCTGTCGGATGACGAGATCGAGAAGATGGTCAAGGACGCCGAGGCCAATGCCGAAGCTGACAAGGCCCGCAAGGATCTGGTCGAAACCCGCAACCAGGGCGAAAGCCTGCTGCATTCGACCCGCAAGTCGCTGAGCGAGCATTCCGACAAGGTTGATCCGACTACGGTTGAAGCGATCGAGCTTGCCATGCAGCCGCTGGAAGAAGCGCTGAAGGGGGAAGATGCCGGCAAGATCCGCTCGGGCATCCAGAACCTGACCGAAGCCGCCATGAAGCTGGGTGAGGCCATCTACAAGGCCAGCCAGGAAGAAGGTGGCAGCGATCCCGATGCGCCGCGCGATGTTGATGAAGACATCGTTGACGCGGATTTCGAGGATCTGGGCGACAACAAGCGGAAATAAGACCGCAGTGAACGGAAAGGGGGGCGGTCCGGCGACGGGCCGCCCCCATCCGGTTCGGGAAAAGGTTTCTGCCAATGGCAAAACGTGACTTTTACGAGGTGCTGGGCGTTGCGCGCGGGGCCTCTGCGGACGAGTTGAAAAAGGCCTATCGCCAGAAGGCGAAGGAACTTCACCCCGACCGCAATTCAAGCAACCCCAATGCCGAGGCTCAGTTCAAGGAAGTGAACGAAGCCTATGAAGTGCTGAAGGATGCCGACAAGAAGGCCGCCTATGATCGCTTTGGCCATGCGGCCTTTGAAGGCGGCATGGGCGGCGGTCCGCGCCCCGGCGGCGGGTTCAACGGTGGCAACCCGGACTTCGCCAGCGCGTTTTCGGACGTGTTCGAAGACCTGTTCGGCGATTTCATGGGCGGGCGTGGCGGCCAGGCGCGTTCACGCGCGCAGCGCGGGTCTGACCTGCGCTACAATCTGCGGGTGACACTGGAAGAGGCGTTCAAGGGCGTTCAGAAATCCATCAACGTGCCCGCCTCGACCGCCTGCGAAGTGTGCCGCGGCACGGGCGCGGAAGGCGGTGCTGAGCCCACTACATGCCCCACCTGTTCAGGCATGGGCAAAGTGCGCGCGCAGCAGGGCTTTTTCACCGTTGAACGCACCTGCCCCACCTGTCAGGGCATGGGTCAGACGATCAAGAACCCTTGCCGGGCCTGCAGCGGCCAGGGCCGGATCGAAAAGGAACGCACGCTTTCGGTGAACATCCCTGCCGGGGTGGAAACCGGTACCCGCATTCGTCTTGCCGGCGAGGGTGAGGCCGGCCTGCGCGGCGGCCCTTCGGGCGATCTTTACATCTTCATCGAGGTGAAGGATCACGCCATCTTCCAAAGGGACGGTGTTCACCTGTTCTGCCGCGTGCCGGTCAGCATGATCACCGCCGCGCTTGGCGGAGAAGTCGAGGTGCCGACGATCGATGGTGGCCGCAGCCGGGTGAAGGTTCCGGCCGGGGCACAATCGGGCAAGCAGATGCGCCTGCGCAGCAAGGGCATGCCTGCTCTGCGCGGGGGTGGGGTTGGCGACATGGTGATCGAAATGGCTGTAGAAACGCCGGTCAACCTGACCTCGCGCCAGCGCGAGCTGCTGCACGAATTCGAAAAGCTGTCGGAAGAGAACAACCCCGAAGGCAAGACCTTCTTTTCCAAGGTCAAGGGTTTCTGGGACGGAATGAAAAGCTGAAGCCTTGGCGCCATGCTCCACGGATTGGAAGGGCCCCGCCGGATCACCGGCGGGGCCTTTTTTACGGCGGCCGGCGTTAACGTTTCCTTCACCACGCTCTGCCACCCTGCGGGCATGAAACGATCTGGCTTTCAGGATGGCACGCTGCCGCTTTTCACCCCTGCGGGGGATGAGGATGAGGCGACGCCTGCCCCCCTGCCGGTTGACCGCCTGCCCAGCTACATTGCCGATCATCGCAAACGCCTGCGCGAACGCTTCATGGCGGGCGGATCCGGTGCCATGCCGGATTACGAACTTCTGGAACTTCTGCTGTTTCGCAGCATTCCCCGGCAGGATGTGAAGCCGTTGGCCCGCCTGCTGCTGGACAGTTTCGGCGATCTGAACCGCGTGATCACCGCGCCGGTGCCCCGGCTACAGGCGGTGAAGGGGGTGGGGGATGCCGTGATCTGTGACCTGAAGCTGTTCGAAGCCGTGGCACAGCGCATGATGCGCGCCCGGGTGATGCACCAGCCGGTCCTGTCATCCTGGGATGCGCTGCTGGATTATTGCCATACCACCATGGCCCACAGGGAAACCGAACAGTTCCGTATCCTGTTTCTGGATCGCAAGAACACGTTGATCGCGGATGAGGAACAGGCCCGCGGCACGGTCGACCATGTTCCTGTCTATCCGCGCGAGGTGGTGAAGCGCGCGCTGGAACTTAATGCTTCCGCGCTGATCCTTGTTCACAATCACCCCTCTGGCGACCCGACCCCAAGTCAGGCCGACATCAGCATGACCATTCAGGTGCAAGAAGCCTGTCAGGTTCTGAACCTGACCCTGCATGACCATCTGATCGTCGGGAAAAGCCGCGAAATCAGTTTTCGTGCCCAAGGCTATTTGTAAAGACAGGTCGCAGCCATACCTCGACCCGCCGGTTCAGTCGCCGCCCAGCGGCAGTTTCGTCGCAGGCCATGGGCAGGGCCTCGCCAAAGCCGGCCACCTGCGGCCGGTCCGCTTCGGCAAGATCGGGCAGAAGGCGTAGAAGCGCATCCAGAACACCTCGCGCCCGGGATTCAGACAATCTTGCATTGGCGGCGGCCTCGCCGGATCCATCGGAAAAGCCGGCCAGCACGATATCGCGCCCGCGGAGAACACCGGCATCCAGGAGGCGCGCCAGATCAGCCAGATTGGTTTGCGAATGGGCATCCAGCGTGCTGGAGCCATCCTGAAAACGGAAGGTCAGCGACAGGCGGTCCGCCCCGTCCATCGCGGCCACCAGCGCTTGCAGGTCGGCCAGCGTGGTTTCGGGCCCGGCACCGCGGATGGCGTTGATTAGTCGCAAGCCATCTGATGTCATCGGCTGGCGCTCTGTCTGGCGGTCTACAAGGCCGGTCGCGGCAATCGCGGCCTGTGCGGCGGGGGTTCCCAGAAAATCCACGAATTCCCGGGCCAGCAGCGGCAGGCGGCGGCGGGGCAGAACAAGGTGCAGGGGCAACGCCAAGGGGTAATCCTCGGCTTTGACCGCCAGCGGCGTCGGCAGCAGCGGAAACCCGCAACTGTCGGTCAGGGGCAAGACCCGCGCCGCCCCGGCCGCCGTCTTGATGGTAACGGCAATTGCCCAAGGGTCGCGCGCCACGGCATGGGCAAGCGCCGTGACATCGGCCTGTTCCTGCATCACCGCAATGTCCCGGCCCAGCCGTGCCGCCAGCCCCGCCTGAAGCGGGTCGCCCGGTCCAAGTCCATGCAGCACCAAGGGCATGTCGGGGCCGCCAAGATCTTGCCAGTTCAGCACCTCGCCCGCCAGCACCCGGGCCAGATCGCGGGTGGAAATCCGGGGCAGAGGGTTGTCAGGGGCCACGATGGCAACCATTGCATCCAGTGCCACCACCCGCTGCGCGAAACCCGGCTCCGGCGCCGCCGAAAGCATGAATTCGGCCCGCCCGGCCACCAGCGCCTGCCGAGCCGGGTCTGCGGGCGCGGGTTCAAAGGAAATCTGGGCCAGCGTCTTGCCGCTTTCGCCATCGGCAAGCCGGGCGCTGTATCCCGCCCCCCGGGCCTCGGTGGCATATTCCAGCCCGCGCTGGCGGGCAAAGCTTTCGAAAAGCACAGGCAGCACCGCCTCTCCCATGCCGGGAAGGCCGATGACGCGCAGATCGATCTTTGGGGCGGTCAGATCGGGGCAGGCAGGGCCATCGCAGACCACGCCGGAAGCATCGACAGTCAAAAGACCGTAAGCGCTGTCGATCCTGTAGAATTCGCCATCAAAGCCTTGCAGGATTCCCGAAATCGAAAGGTTTCCTTCGCGGGATGTCAGCGTAATATCCTGTGCTGCCGCCGTAACGGGGAAAAGCAGCGCGGCAATGGCTGGCGCGCACCAGAAAATTCCCCGCATGAACCTGCCGACCGCCCCTTACTTTGCTGCGGCGAGTTTCATGTCCTGCATCAGGTTTTTCAATACCAGAATGTCGCCCAAGCCCTCACATTCGGGCATGGCCAGCGTCAGATCCTGAATATCCACCTTGCCCGCTTCGGCGGCGATCATTTCGCCAAAGATCGTGCGGCCGCAGGTGGTTTCCGTGACCGATGCCTCGACCACCACCTCTGCGCTTCTGCCAAGGCCAAAGGTGAAAACCTCGGCCAGAAGCGGCAGGTCGGTGGCGGCATCGCCCAGAATGCTGACAAAGCTGCCCTGACCGGCCGTGCCTGTGAAGGCGGCGGAATAATGGCCCGGCTGGCCGTAGCCAGCACCGCCCTCGAAGGCGTGAAGTTGGAAGGCATCGGTGTCCTGCCACTGCACGGCAAAACGCCTGAAGTCTTTTGCTTCGGGCATCTGGATGGATTGTGCGACCCTTTCGCCAGAGGCAAAGCGCACCTCAACCGTCGCATCTTCCGTCAGCGCGGGCAGGCTGGTGAACAGTGACCCGGTGGAAGAGGTCTTGGCCGTGACCGCCAGACCGGCATGCCACAGCACCACCCGTTCCTGAGGGTTGCACGGGGCCAATACTGTCAGCCCGATCATCGCGCCGGGCTGGGAGACCAGATCAAAGGTCACATCGCAGGATTGCGCCATTTCCGGCGCGGGTTCTGTTGTTTCGGCGGATGCTGAAGGCGCAGCGGCGGGCACCATCGGACTTTCCACTTCGGCCGGGGCTGCCGGGGTGGTTGCCACAGGGTTCGGCGTAACTGGCACGGGCAGACTGGCTGGCGGGGTTGTAACCGAAGGCGGGGAAGGGATCAGTTCGGCAGGATCAGCCGCGGCCAGCGTTGTTTGCGCGGTTGTAGGGGCAGGCGCAGGTGCGGGTTCGGGTTCGGCAATCGGGGTGGCCTTTGCCTCGATCCGGTTGGTTTCGGGCAAGGTGGGTTCGATGGGTGCGGCCTCGGCCGGCAGCGGCGGCCGGAAATCCAGGGCCGGCGCCGCAAGTGCCTCGGGCCCGGCGGCCACGGGCGCAAGGGCGGTGATCTTCGGCAATTGGTTGTCGGCAGGTTGCCGCGTCTCGGCCCGTTTCTGCACGAAATGGCCCGCCCCGAACGCGACACCCACGGTCGTGACCATCAACGTAAGTTTGCGCTGCAGATTCATCCCTGCCTCCTGAACACCGGTTCAGCAGGCACCATCCTGCGGAAACGAGGCTGATCCGTGTCAAATTTGGGGAATGTTTCCGGGAATGACGGCAAAAAAGGGGCGGCCCGCGCCGCCCCTTTCACGTCAGGTCAGCCGGCCGTGGCAGTGCTTGAACTTCTCGCCAGAGCCGCAGGGGCAGGCGTCATTGCGCCCCGGGTTGCCCCAGGTTGACGGATCAGCCGCGTCGAACCCGGCGAGCAGAGGTGTCGGGGCCGCGCCGGCAGGTGCTGCGGCCGCAAGTGTCGTTGCCGCCGCCGCAACGGGTGCCGCGGCTGCCGCACGGGCCTGCTGCTGGGCCATCATTTGCGCCAGCATTTCCTGCTGTTCTTCCTGCGTCAGCGGCCGGATCGCGCCAAGTTTCTGCGACACATCCTGCCGTAGCGAATTCAGCATCGATTCGAACAACTGGAACGCCTCGGTCTTGTATTCGTTCAGCGGATCACGCTGGGCATAGCCACGGAAACCCACGACCGACCGAAGATGCTCCAGCCGCAGAAGATGTTCGCGCCATTTCGCATCGATCGTCTGAAGCAGGATCTGCTTTTCGATGTTGCGCATGTTTTCTGGCCCGAAAGCCGCCGCTTTTTCGGCCATCTGGTTGGCCGTAGCCTGTTCGATGCGTTCCTTGATGCTGTCCTGATCCACGCCCTCCTCGGCGGCCCAGGTTGCGACTGGCAGGTCGATCCCCAGCTTTTCGCGCAGCGCCTGCTTCAGGCCGTCATTATCCCAGGCGTCGGGATAGGATTTTGGCGGCATGAAGCTATCCACAAGATCGTCGATCACTTGCACGCGCATGTCTTCGGCGATTTCGGCAATGTCTTCTGCCTGCATGATTTCCAGCCGCTGCCCGAAGATGGCCTTGCGCTGGTCGTTCATCACGTCGTCGAATTTCAAAAGCTGCTTGCGGATATCGAAGTTGCGGCCTTCGACCTTGGCCTGCGCGCGTTCCAGCGATTTGTTGACCCAAGGGTGAACGATTGCTTCGCCTTCCTTCATGCCCAGTTTGGAAAGGACAGCATCCAGCTTGTCGGACCCGAAGATGCGCATCAGATCGTCTTCAAGGCTCAGGAAGAAGG
>JALQTL010000124.1 GCA_023260935.1 Paracoccaceae bacterium | reverse complement strand
GCCTTTTCCGACGTGACTCGCGCCCTCGCGGCGGCGGTGGATGTGCCCTATCGGCTGGCCCTTGGCCTGCTGGCTGATGGCGTGCAGCGTCAACAGGCTGGCCAGACCCTGCAACTGGTGCCGCCTCTGCCTTGGGTGGCGGTGATTGTCGGGGTGGCGGTCATGGGTTTCTGGGCCGGCGGGGCCGGGCTGGCGGCGCTGATGGCGGCCTGCTTTGCCTTTGTCGCGGTCTTTGGCCAGTGGCATTCAGCGATGGTGACGCTGGCCTCGATCCTTGTGGCAGTGCCGCTGGGGGTTGCCGGGGGGCTGATGCTGGGCATTCTGGCCTATCGGGTGCCGTGGTTCGATCGCGCGCTGCGCCCGGTGCTGGACCTGATGCAGACTATGCCGGTCTTTGCCTATCTGGTGCCGATCCTGATCCTGTTCGGCTTTGGCCCCACTGCGGCGGTGATTGCCACGCTGATCTATGCCACCCCGCCGATGACGCGGATCACCACGCTGGCGCTGCGCCGGGTGCCGTCAGAGACGCATGATCTGGCCCGCATGGTGGGTTGCACGCGGGCGCAGACGCTGTGGCAGGTGCTGCTGCCTTCGGCGCGGGAACCGCTGATGGTGGGGGTAAACCAGGTAATCATGCTTTCCTTGAACATGGTTATCATCGCCTCGATGATCGGGGCCGGAGGCTTGGGCTTTGATGTGCTCAACGCCCTGCGGCGGCTGGATTTCGGTGCCGGGCTGGAAGCCGGATTTGCCATTGTGGCCCTTGCCATCGCGCTGGACAGGTTAAGCCAGGCCGTGGCGCATCGGGGGGCGGGCGGGCAGGCCGGTCAGGGTGGTGTGCTGCGCCGCCATCCCTATCTGCTGGCAGCCCTTGGGCTGATGGTGCTGGCCGTGGTTCTGGGACTGCTGATCCCGGCGGTGCAGACTTATCCGGCGGCGGCGCAACTTTCGACCAGCGCCTTCTGGGCTGCGGTGGTGGAATGGATCAACGTCACCTTCTTTGACACGCTGGAGGCAGTGAAGACCTTCTTTCTCGTCTGGCTTCTGGTGCCGGTAAAACGGTTCCTGCTGGGCCTGCCCTGGCTGGTTGTGGTCGGCCTTCTGGGCCTTGCCGGCTGGCGGCTGGGGGGCTGGCGGCTGGCGCTGCTGTGTTCGGGCCTGTCCTTCCTGATCGCGGCGACGGGGCAGTGGGAAAAGGCGATGATCACGGTCTATCTTTGCGGCATCTCGGCCCTGCTGGCCATGGCCATCGGCTTGCCCATCGGCATCTGGGTGGCCGAGCGTGGGCGGTGGTGGGCGGTGACGCGGGTGGTGATCGATACGCTTCAGACGCTGCCCAGCTTTGTCTATCTCATGCCCATTGTCATGCTGTTCCGGGTGGGCGACTTTACGGCGATGATAGCGGTGGTGGCCTATGCGGTGGTCGCCTCGGTTCGCTATACGGTGCTGGGCCTGCAAGGGGTGGACCCAAGGCTGATCGAGGCGGGCCGCGCCATGGGCTGCACGCCTTGGCAAATGCTGACGCGCATCCGGCTGCGGCTGGCCCTGCCCGAAATCCTGCTGGGGCTGAACCAGACCATCATGTTCGCCCTGTCGATGCTGGTAATCACCGCGCTGGTGGGCACCCGCGACCTGGGGCAGGATGTCTATATCGCGCTGACCAAGGCGAACCCCGGCAACGGGTTGGTGGCGGGCCTTGCCATCGCCTTCATCGCCATCATTGCCGACAGGCTTCTGGCCGCCGTCGCCCGGGCGCAGCGCGAAAAGCTGGGCTTGGAGGGGGCGGCATGATCCCCGACAGCATCACCGCGCTGCCCTGCTGGCAGGGTGTCATCACGGCAGAGCCGCTGCACGGCGGTCTGTCGAACGAAATCTGGAAGGTCAGCGATGACGCGGGCGGCCATGTCGTGCGTTTCGGGCAGGATTACCCGTTTCACCATGTGGACCGCGCGCGCGAGGTGATGACAGCCCGCGCCGCGCATGCGGCGGGTTTTGGCCCGGCGGTGGAATACGCCGCCCCCGGCGTCAGCGTGGTGGCCTTCGTGCCATCGCACACCTGGGGCGCCGAGGATGTGCGCGGGCAGCCCGACCGGGTGGGGCGGCTTTTGCGCGATTTCCATCAGGGGATGGCGGCGCATGTGGCGGGCCCGGCCTTCCTGTTCTGGCCGTTCCATGTGATCCGCGACTATGCCCGTACCCTTGACACAGGGGGCAGCCCTTTTGCCGCCGACCTGCCCGATTACCTGATCCTTTCCGAACGGCTGGAGGCGGCGCAGGTGCCGATGCCCATCGTCTTTGGCCACCATGATCTTCTGCCGGCGAATTTCCTGGATGATGGCCAGCGGCTTTGGCTGATCGATTATGAATACGCGGGCTTTGGTACGGCGATGTTCGATCTGGCTGGTGTGGCATCGAACGCGGGGATGTCGGGGCCGGAAACCGAGGAGCTGCTTCAGGCCTATTTCGGCCGCCCGCCCACGCCCGCCTTTCGCCGTGCCTTCGATGCCATGCAATGCGCCAGCCTGCTGCGCGAGGCGATGTGGGCCATGGTGTCAGACATTCATCTTTCCGCGCCGGGGGCGGATTACCGGGCCTATGCAGGTGAAAACCTGCAACGCCTTGCCGCCGCCCTTGGCGATTTCACCCGAAAACATGGGACTCTGTGACATGACGACCCTGCCCACCCACGCCCAGGTCATTGTCATTGGCGGTGGCATCATCGGCTGTTCCACGGCCTATCATCTGGCCCGCGATCACAAGGCCGATGTGCTGCTGCTGGAACAGGGAAAAATCACCAGCGGCAGCACATGGCATGCGGCGGGGTTGGTGGGGCAGTTGCGATCTTCGGCCAGCATTACGCGGGTGCTGAAATACTCGGTCGAGCTTTACAAGGGGCTGGCGGCTGAAACGGGTCTTGATACCGGCTGGAAGATGACGGGCTGCCTGCGGCTTGCCACCACGCCCGACCGCTGGACCGAATTCAAGCGGCTTGCCACCACCGCGCGCAGCTTCGGGATGGAGATGGACCTGATCTCACCGGCCGAGGTCAAGCGGATGTGGCCGCTGATGGATGTGTCAGATCTGATCGGGGCAAGCTGGCTGCCGACAGACGGGCAGGCCAGCCCGTCCGACATTACGCAAAGCCTTGCCAAGGGCGCGCGGATGCACGGGGCGCGGATCGTGGAAGGCGTCACCGTCACCGGTTTCGTGATGGACGGGCGGCGGATCACCCATGTCGAAACCTCGCAAGGGCGGGTGGCCTGCGAAAAGGTGGTGAACTGCGGCGGCATGTGGGCCCGCCAGATCGGGGCCATGGCGGGGGTGGCGGTGCCGCTGCACCCGGTGAAGCATCAGTATATCATCACCGAACGGATCGAAGGGCTTTCCCCCGATGCGCCCACGCTGCGCGACCCTGACCGGCGCACCTATTTCAAGGAAGAGGTCGGCGGCCTTGTGATGGGCGGGTATGAACCCGACCCGCAGGGCTGGGTAACCGGGGATATTCCGCCAAACTGGGAATTCCGGCTGTTTGACGATGATTTCGATCATTTCGGGCAGCATCTGGAACAGGCCATCGCCCGGGTGCCGGCGCTGGAAAAGGTGGGCGTGAAGCAGATGATCAACGGGGCGGAAAGCTTTACCCCTGATGGCAACTTCATCCTTGGGCCCGCCCCGGAATGCGCCAACATGTATGTAGGCGCGGGGTTCAACGCCTTTGGCATCGCCTCGGGCGGTGGCGCCGGTTGGGTGCTGGCGGAATGGGTGATGCGGGGCGAGGCGCCGCTGGACCTGTGGGCGGTGGATATCCGGCGGTTTTCCGGCCTTCACCGTGACCGCGACTGGGTGGCCGCCCGCACGCTGGAAGCCTATGGCAAGCATTACACCGTGGCCTTCCCGCATGAGGAATACGAAAGCGGCCGTCCGCGGATCGTTTCTCCGCTTTATCAGCGGCTGAAGGAACGCGGGGCCGTCTTCGGGTCGAAGCTGGGTTGGGAACGGCCGAACTGGTTTGCCCCTGACGGCATGGCGCCGAAGGATGTCTATGCCATGGGGCGGCAGAACTGGTTTGGACCGGTGGGTGACGAACACGCCCATGTGCGCGCGCACGCCGGGCTGTTCGACCAGTCCTCCTTTGCCAAATACGAACTTTCCGGGCCAAAGGCGGCCGAGGCGCTGGAGGCGATCTGCGCCAACCGCGTGGTGCGCGATGTGGGGCGGCTGACCTATACCCAGCTTCTGAACAGCCGGGGCGGGATCGAGGCCGATCTGACCGTGGCCCGGTTGGCAGATGATCTGTTTTATATCGTCACCGGCACCGGGTTCCGCAAACATGACTACGGCTGGATCGCTGATCACCTGCCCGGCGCGGGCGTCTCTTTCCGCGATGTCACCGAAGACTGGGGCACGCTGTCGCTGATGGGCCCGCGTGCCCGGGAGATTCTGGCCCGGGTCACGGATGCTGATGTGTCGAATGCGGCGCTGCCTTTCGGATCGGCCCGGACGATCACCATCGCGGGCACCAAGCTGCGGGCGTTGCGCGTGACGTATGTGGGCGAGCTGGGGTGGGAATTGCATATTCCCATCGGCCAGACTGGCGCCGTCTTTGATGCGCTGATGACGGCGGATGCAGGGTTGCGGCCCGTGGGGTATCGCGCGCTGGAATCTCTGCGGCTGGAAAAGGGCTATCGGGCCTGGTCATCCGA
>JALQTL010000120.1 GCA_023260935.1 Paracoccaceae bacterium | reverse complement strand
TTGTATGCCGACACCTGTAAACCATTGTTCAGCCTCTGGACCAGCATGCTTGCCTTTCAGAGAGACGACTAATAATTACAATGAGGGAAATTCATGTACCTTGCAGCAGCCCCAAATGCCACCCACCGTCGCTCGTCGTGGACATCGAACGCGAGGCGAAGCTGGGCGGGCCGATCCATTCCAAGGCCGTCCTCATCCTGTCAGGCTTTCTGGCCGCCCGATATGCGGCGGATGTTCCCCTGTCGCTGTGGGCCTCGCTGGTTTTCGAACAGAGCTATGGTCGCATCGAAGGTGACAGCGCATCGCTGGCAGAGTTGTGCGCCCTGATGTCGGCCCTGGCCGAAGTCCCCATATCGCAGTCCTTTGCCGTAACGGGCTCTGTCAACCAGTTGGGCGACGTGCAGCCAGTCGGCGGCATCAACGAGAAGATAGAGGGTTTCTTCCGCATCTGCGCCGAGCGGGGCCTGACGGGACGGCAGGGCGTGCTGATCCCGCGCGGCAACCTTTCCAGTCTCATGCTGCGGGACGATGTGGTTCGGGCCGTGGCCGCCGGCCAGTTCCAGATCCATGCCATTTCCCATGTGGACGAGGCGATTGCCCAACTGACGGGGCTGCCCGCAGGCAGAAGATCGACGAATGGTGAGTTCGAGTCAGGCTCGATCAACGCCAATATCGAGGTGAGGCTTCTTGACTTCGCGGACGCGCGGGTCGTGCAAACCGGACCGCTGGCGGACGGCGAGCCCCCCGATGGCTGAACTTTCCCTCAGGCGGCGCCTCGGCTTGGTGCAGGTCGTTCTCTACGGGCTGGGAGTGACCATCGGGGCCGGGATCTATGCCCTTGTGGGCAGTACGATCGCCCTGGCCGGTGTGTACGCGCCGCTGGCCTTCGTGCTTGCCGCACTTGTCATGGTCTTTCCGGCAGCCTGCTTTGCCGAACTCACCGGGCGCTATCCCTTTGCCGCGGCCGAGGCACGCTTCGTGCGCGAAGGCTTCGGATCCCGTACCCTTTTCGTGCTGGTCGGACTTGGGGTGACGATGATCGGCATCGTCTCTGCCGCGGCCATTGCGCATGGTGCCGTCAGCTACCTTTCGCGCGTGATCGATCTGACCCCGGCGGTGCTTCTGGCCCTGATCATCTGCGGCTGCGCGATCGTGGCGTCCCAAGGCATACAATCCTCGGTCGGCATTGCCGGCGCGCTGACCGTTGTGGAAATCGGCGGTCTGCTGCTGATAATCGGCGGGGGCTTCTGGGCCGAGCGGGATATTCTGGCCCAAGCTGCCGAGGCGATACCGGCCACATTATCGGTGCCTGTCTGGGCCGGCGTCATGGCTGCCAGCATGCTGGCCTTCTTTGCCTTCATCGGCTTCGAGGATATCGACTCGATCGCCGAGGAAACGAAGAACCCCCAGAAAACCCTCGCCCGGGCGATCTTTCTGACCCTTCTGATCGCGACACTTCTGTATCTCGGGGTGGTCCTGACGGTCCTCGCCACCAACGATCTGACCGAGATCACCTCTCATCCGTCACCGCTGACGCTAACCTTTGTCCGAAACACCGGCCTTTCCGAAATTCTTCTAATCGCCATTGCCTCTGTCGCCACCCTGAACGGAGTCATCGTCCAGATCCTGATGGCCGGGCGGGTGGTCTATGGCATGGCCAGGGACGGTGAACTGCCCGGCGGGCTGGCCCGTCTGTCGGCCCGCACGGCAACACCCGTGCGCGCAACGATGGTCTGTGCCGCCGTAACTCTGGCACTGGCCCTTGTCTTTCCGATTATCCGCCTTGCGGAATTGACATCCGCGATCACCCTTGCGGTCTTCGCCCTCGTCTGCCTTTCGCTGGCCCGCATCCGGGCCCGCGGAACGCCAGCACCGGAAGGCACCTTCCTTGTTTACCGTTGGGTTCCGATCACTGGCGCGCTTGCCTGTCTGGGACTTCTCGTTGCCGGCTTCTTGTCAGAGCTGTGAAGCGGTCAAGAACGGCGCAGTGAACGGAAGTCGGCGCAACGTCGCCCGGAATGACATGAATCAAATACTTGTTCCCGGATCGGGTTCACCTTCTTCGGCAGGTGACGCAGGGAGAGTTGAGTGAACAGCGCAATCATTCCCAAAGCCGACCCATCGGGTGGAACCAACCTTCTGCCGACCGGGTGGGATGCCGCACGCGCCCGGTTGCAGGGGCTGCCGGGGGGCGGGCTCAACATCGCACATGAGGCAGTAGACCGGCATGTGGCCGCAGGTCATGGCGCACAAACGGCGCTGATCTGGCTAGGACGGGCGGGCGGGCGCAAGGTGCTGACCTACGGCGATCTGGCGGCCGCGGCCGCACGCTTTG
>JALQTL010000461.1 GCA_023260935.1 Paracoccaceae bacterium | reverse complement strand
AAACTGAATATCTAATAGATACTTCATTTTCTGATCTTATTAACCCATATGTTGTAGAAGCGTATGGTTTGGGTATGAAAATTATCAGATATGGAAATGACACGTATAAAGATTATATTGACAGGGTAATTCCACTTGCATATGAAGTCAGAAACTTTATTAATATGCCTATTAAGTTTGAGAATATAGAAAAATTCTCAATGTCTTTAAATAGACACTTTATGGGTTACTTTCCTTATAAAACTAATATAGCACGAGTATTTGATCTATTGGACAGATCAGGTGGTATGTGTCTGTCAGAAGAACAAAGAAGATTTTATTACGGCAAGCATTCATGGGATAAAGTTGCTGATACTTTAGTTGATAATTTAAAATATATATATAAAGAAAGAGATAAGCATGGTATTGATCTTGATAAATATCTTGATGAAGAACAGGATAAAGATTAACACTTGAATTGAATGAAAAGAGGAACACATGAAAAAAAATATACTTAGAAACGATGCTATTACGTTATATGAGAAGTTGAATGAATTTAAAAAAGATGGTGGGGCGTGACCAGACCGGGCCGATGCTGCGCAGGCCCATGGCATGAAAGGCGTGGAGGGCATCGAGGCCTTCGTCGATCGCCTCGGCCCCTTCCATGTGCATGATACCGGCGATGACGCCGCGCGACAGGCAATCCCGGACCTCGGCCCCGGAATGACAGACCCGGAAGGCGCCTTCGGATGACCGTTCCATCCAGAGCAGCAGGCTTGCGGCCGCGAAGGCCGGGGGAAGGCCTTCGGTTGCGGTGATCAGATCGGGCAGGGGCAGGGTATAGGGCGGGGTTTCCATCATCGCCATGTAGCTGGCGCTGTCATGCGCCACCGGCGTGGGCAGATAGATGGCAAAGAAGCCGCCGGCAAAGCCCCCGGCCTTCATCCGCGGCAGGTCGAGGTGACCGGTGCCTTCGCCCTTGAGCCAGATCGTTTCGCGGTTGTCCGGGGCAAGAAGCAGGCGCAGGAGAAGATCGTTATGGCCGTCGAAAACTGGGATCATGGCGAGACATTCCGGCTGTGGCGAGGGGTGGCGGGCCCCCGGGGCGCTGCCCCGGACCCCGGGATATTTTTGAACAGATGAAGGGCGGGGACGGTTGGCATCGGGTCAGCCCAGCATCCGGTCGGCAGAGGCGTCAAAGAGGCTGCGGGCATATTCCGTGGTCATCCGGGCGGCGGCAAGGTCTTCGCGGGCCAGTTCCTCGACCGCGCGGCCGTGCTGCATCACAAGGATACGGTCGCACATGTGGTCGATCACCGCAAGATCGTGGCTGACCATCAGAAAGGTCAGGCCGCGTTCTGCGCGCAGGCGGGTAAGCAGGTTCAGGACTTCGGCCTGAACCGAGGCATCCAGCGCGCTGGTGGGTTCGTCCAGCAGAAGGATTTCGGGTTCCAGCATCAGGGCGCGGGCGATGGCGACGCGCTGGCGCTGACCGCCGGAAAGCTGGTGTGGATAGCGGAAGCGGAAGGCGGCGGGCAGGCCCACATCTTCCAGCGCGCGCATGACACGGGCATCGGAATCGCCGATGCCATGGATGGCAAGGGGTTCAGACAGGGTGCGGTCGATCGTGTGGCGCGGGTGCAGGCTGGCATAGGGATCCTGGAACACCATCTGCACCCGGGCGGAAAAGGCCTTGCCCCGGGGGGTGGGCAGGGCTTCGCCATTGATGCGGATCGTTCCGCCCGAGATGGGGGCCAGCCCGCAGATCGCGCGCAGGATGGTGGATTTGCCCGATCCGCTTTCCCCGACAAGGCCATAGCTTTCCCGCGCGCCGACGGAAAGGCTGACATCTTCGACCGCGCGGACCTTGCGGCCCTTGGCATCGAAGGTGACAGAGAGGTTCTCGACGCGGATGAAGTCAGTCATGCGCCCATTCCCCTGTCCGGTCCAGGCCCGGCAGCGGCCCCCTTGGGCCGCCGATGCGGGGCAGGCAATTGAGCAGGCCACGCGTGTAGGGGTGGCGCGCAGCCATCAGATCTGCGGCGGCCAGTTCCTCGACCACACGGCCCTTGTACATGACCAGCACCCGGTCGCAAAAGCGAGCCACCAGTCGCAGGTCATGGCTGATGAAGATCAGCCCCATCCCGCGGTCACGCACCAGCGCGTCGAGGATCGACAGCACCTCGGCCTGAACCGTGACATCGAGCGCCGAGGTCGGCTCATCGGCGATCAGCAGATCGGGTTCGGGGATCAGCATCATCGCGATCATCACCCGTTGCCCCATGCCGCCCGAGAGTTCGTGCGGATAGGCTTGCAACACCCTTTCGGGATCACGGATCTGCACGGCTTCCAGGGCGGCAATGGCCTTGCGGGTGGCTCCGGCATAGCCCAGCCTGTCGCGCTGACGCAAGCCTTCGGTCAGCTGGTCGCCAACCTTCATGACAGGGTTCAGCGAGTATTTCGGGTCTTGCATCACCATGGCGATCCGACGCCCGCGCAGCGCCCGCATCGTGGCTTCGTCGGCGGCCATCAGATCGGTGCCGTCAAAGACCATACGGTCGGCCTCGATCCGGCCGGGGGGGCGGATCAGGCGCAGGACGGCGCGGCCTGTCATGGTCTTGCCGGACCCGCTTTCCCCGACGATGCCCAGCCGTTCGCGGCCAAGGCTGAACGACACGCCGCGCACCGCCTGCACCGGGCCGGTTTCGGTGGCGAAGGTCACGCGCAGGTTTTCGACCGACAGCAGGGTCATCGCGCCGCACTCCTTGGGTCCAGCACATCGCGCAGGCCGTCACCCAGAAGGTTGAAGCCAAGGCTGAC
>JALQTL010000032.1 GCA_023260935.1 Paracoccaceae bacterium | reverse complement strand
AACAGGTCAAGCGCCAGTCCGTCCGCAACATGAAGATCACCCGCCAACAGCTGATGTCGGCGATGGGCCACCTGATCCTGCCGCCGAACCTGATCGATCAGCTTGGGCCTGCGGTGACATCCGGCCGCTCGATCCTGATGTACGGCCCGCCGGGGAACGGCAAATCCTCGATCTCGAACGGGATCAGGGCCGCGATGGGGGACAAGATCTATATCCCGCGCGCCATCGAATATTCGGGGCAGGTGATCACGGTCTATGACCCCATCGTCCATTCCGCCGCAGAAGAGCAGGTGGATGATCCCAACAGCCTGCGCCGCACCGGCACCCGATTTGACCTGCGCTATGTCTATTGCGCCCGTCCGTCGGTGATCACTGGTGGCGAACTGACGCTGGACATGCTGGATCTGAAATACAACCCCGTGGCGCGCACCTATCAGGCGCCGCTTCAACTGAAAGCCTCGGGCGGGATCTTCATCGTCGATGACCTTGGCCGTCAGGTGGAACCACCTCAGAAACTGGTCAACCGCTGGATCGTGCCTCTGGAAGAAAGCCGCGATATCCTTGCCCTGCAATCGGGTGAAAAGTTCACCGTACCCTTCGACACACTGGTAATCTTTTCAACCAACTTCCACCCGAACGAGATTTTCGACGGCGCAGCCCTTCGCCGTATCTTCTTCAAGATCAAGGTAGATGGCCCCAATCAGGAAATGTTCCTGAAGATCTTTGCCATGGTGGCCCGCAAGAAGGGGGTTGCCCTGAATGAAACCTCTCTCCTGCACCTGCTGAAGACGAAATACCCCACCATCAATAACGTCTTCGCCAACTATCAACCGGTCTTCCTGATCGATCAGATGATCGCCATCTGCGATTTCGAGGGCATCCCCTATCAGATGACGCCCGACCTGATTGATCGCGCCTGGGCCAACATGTTCGTCAAGAACGAAACCATTGCGAAATGACCCTGCCGCCCGGCAGGTTCAGGAAAAACGGCGCACACCGGTTTCGGTGACAATCAGGTCAAGCCGCTGGTCCGTGGGTTCTGTCGGAACCTGCGCCAGTTCCTGCGCATCGAATGCAAATCCGATGGCCACGGTCTGATGCCGTGACCGCAGGCCTTCCAGCGTACGGTCATAGAACCCGCCGCCATAGCCAAGACGAAACCCTCGGGCATCAAACCCGACAAGTGGCACGATCAGAACCTCGGGGTCCAGCCATGCCCCTTCTGCCGGAATCATGGCGCCGAATTCCCCCTCCACCAGCGCAGCCCCAGGGGTCCATTCCCGAAACCGCAGCGGCTGGCCCTTGCCGATGATCACAGGCACACCCACCGGCCCGTCATGCGCGGTCATGGCCGGCAACGGATCGATCTCTGTCCGCATCGGCATGTATCCGGCCAGCACCTTGCCGCGATACCCCGCCAGCACATCGGCCAGCAATTCAGCCGCTTGGCCCTGCCCCGCGGCAAAGGCAGCACTTCGGGCCACAAAGGCGGCCTTGCGCGTGATAGCCTTCAGCCCTTTTACATCAGCATCCATGAGGCCAATCCCAGAAAGGCAAAGAACCCAACCACATCCGTCACCGTGGTGACAAAGGGGCCAGAGGCCAGCGCCGGGTCGATCTTCAACCGCTCCAGAGCCATGGGGATAACGATGCCCCCGAACGCCGCAGCCATCAATGTCAGTAACATCGCCAGCCCGATGACATAAGCCAGAACCGGCACCCCGAACCACAAAGCCGTCACCACCGCCATCAGGATCCCGAAGACCAGCCCGTTCACGGCGCCAACCGCCACCTCGCGGCGGATCACGCGGGCAGCGTTACGGGCGGTCAGATCGCGCGTGGCAATGGCGCGCACGGCCACCGTCATCGACTGCGTGCCGGCGTTTCCGCCCATGCTGGCAACAATGGGCATCAACACGGCCAAAGCGACCATCTGATTGATTGTCTTCGCAAAAAAGCTGATGACGACAGAGGCAAGAATAGCCGTCAGGAGATTGACGCCCAGCCACAGGGCCCGGCCCTTGGCCGCCTCGATCACTGTATCCGACAGGCTGGCCTCATCGCCCACACCGGCCATCCGAAGGATATCTTCCTCGTGCTCCTCATCCAGCACGTTCATCGCATCGTCGATTGTGATGACACCGACCAGGCGGTCGCTTTCATCGACAACCGGGCAAGAAATCAGGTGATACTGGTTGAACAGGTAGGCGACATCCGCCTCTGGCTCGGTGGCAGAAACGGTCCGAAAGCTGTCTTCAGCTATGTCCTTCAACTTGATTTCGCGCCGCGACGACAACAAGCGCCCAAGGGTGACATAGGCCACCGGCTTCATCCGCGGGTCGACCAGGATGACGTGATAGAACTGGTCAGGGAGCCATTCGGCACTGCGCAGATGGTCGATCATCTCGCCCACCGTCCAGTGTTCGGGGGCCACAACCACTTCGCGCTGCATCAGACGACCGGCCGAATATTCGGGGTAGGACAGCGCCCGTTCCACCGCCACCCTGTCTGCCGATTCCAGCGCCGACAGAATTACCGCCTGCGCCGGGGCCTCCAGATCTTCCAGAATGTCGACGACATCGTCTGTATCCAGATCGCGCACCGCCTCGGCAACCACCTCGGGGGGCAGCGCATCGATCACTTCTTCCCGGATCGAATCCGATAGTTCAGACAGGATTTCGCCGTCGATCTCGCGGCCCAGAAGCGACAAAAGCGCATTGCGCTTTTCTTCGGAAACCTGTTCCAGCAGGTCGGCGATATCGGCCGGGTGCAACGGATCCAGAAGGGCGGTCAGACGGGCGGCATCGCGTGCATCCACAGCATCCAGAACCGCCTCTACCCGGCGTTCATCCAGCCCTTCTTCTTCATCGCCCAGAACATCGTCTGCCATTGCGCCTCCGTGATTACCCGAAGCTTAGCGAAAGCTGTTTCGGGAAAACAGGGTCATGGGCGAAATTTACCCCGCCCGGCAAAGCCGATACACTTCTGGGTAACGGTACGAAAGGTCTGAAGATGCAGCTTCTTCTTGGTCAGGTTTTGCATTTCACGGGCGATCCCTTCATTCAGGGCATCGAGGCCGCCCGGCTGGATGAAGCTGTGCTGATCGACGGGGCAAGGATCATCGATGTCGGCCCCGCCGCCACCTTGCGCGCCCGACACCCCGCAGCCGAGGTGATCGACCATGGCACGGCGCTGATCAGTGCGGGCTTTGTCGATGCCCATGTTCATTACCCGCAAACGGCCATCATCGCCTCATGGGGCAAGCGCCTGATCGACTGGTTGAACAGCTACACATTTCCCGAAGAGCTTAGATTTTCCGAACAATCCTATGCCGAGAAAATCGCAGATCGGTATCTGGATTTGACACTTTCGAACGGCACAACGTCTTTTTGTTCCTATTGCACCGTGCACCCCGAAAGCGTTGATGCAATCTTTGCAGCAGCCAGCCGGCGCGGCAGCCGGATCTGGGCCGGCAAAACCTGCATGGACCGCAACGCCCCCGATGGCCTACGCGATACGGCGCAATCTGCCCATGATGACTCCGCAAGGCTGCTGTCGCGTTGGCATGGCAAGGACCGTCTGTCCTATGTGATCACGCCGCGCTTCACCCCCACTTCAACAGAGGAGCAGCTGGAAGCCTTGGGAAGCCTTTGGGCCGCCCATTCAGATTGCCTGATGCAGACCCACCTGTCGGAGCAGACGGACGAAATCGCCTGGGTCAAGGCGCTTTGCCCCACGGCGCGGGATTACCTTGATACCTATGAACGCCATGGCCTTCTGGGAAAGGGCGCGCTTTATGGTCATGCCATCTGGCTGGAAGATCGCGAAAAAGCCCGCATCCGCGAGGTGGATGCCAGCCTGATCCACTGCCCCACTTCCAACGCCTTCATCGGATCGGGTCTTTTTGCCATGGGCGCGCTGAAATCCGATGGCCACCGGATCGGGCTTGCCACCGATACCGGGGGCGGATCGTCCTTTTCCATGCTGCGCACCATGGCCTCGGCCTATGAAATCGGGCAGCTTGGCCACCGCGCCCTGCACCCGGCAGAACTTTGGTGGCTTGCCACCCAAGGGTCGGCGCAAGCACTGCATGCCGATCATCTGATCGGCAATATCGCCCCGGGGATGGAGGCCGATCTGATCGTGCTTGATCTTGCCTCGACCCCTGCCATCGCACAGGCCACCGGGCGGGCCGAGGATATCTGGCAGGCCCTGTTCCCCACCATAATGATGGGCGATGAACGCGCCATTCGGGAAGTCTGGCTGGCCGGGGTTCGGGTCCATTCACGGCCCTGAGCGGCCGCGGGGCCCAAAGGTCAGTCGAAGCCGAATTCCCAGCCATCGGGCGTGAAATCATGGGCCAGCCCGATGGCGCTGATCTCCCTTTCGACCTTCCAGATCGCGTCGGGGGAAATCGGGATCTCGGCCTTGGTGGCCACGATCAGCGTTTCACCTTCTTCATCACGTTCTGTCGAAAACCCCTTGCTACGCAAAGCTTTTTCGGCGGCAGCCCAATTCGCCTCATCACCTTCTGCCAAAAGATACACCTCCAGCACCGAAGTTTTGGGCAGGGCCTGACCCTGCTTTTTCAACTCGTCGAACGTGTCAAAGGTTTCCTGGCGCTGGCTTTCGAAATCATGGGTCATGTCAAGTGCTCAGCTTCTGGGCCAGGGTGTTCTGGCGGGCGATGATCATGGGCAGGTCTACCGTAATCATCCGGCTTTCGGCAACCACCCGCCTGCCCTCGACGATCAGATCCCGCACCCGCATCGGGCCACAAAAGACCAGTGCTGCCACGGGATCCCAGGCCCCGGCGGTTTCCACGCCTGAAATATCCCACACCGCAATATCCGCCCGCTTGCCCACAGCGATCTGTCCGCAATCGTCGCGGCCCAGAACCTGCGCACCGCCCAAGGTGGCGATTTCCAGCGCCTCCCTCGCGCCCATGGCATCGGCCCCCAAGGCAACCCGCTGCAACAGCATGGCTTGCCGCGCCTCTGCCATCAGGTTGCCAGCATCATTGCTGGCCGATCCGTCGACCCCAAGGCCCAGCTTGACGCCCGCGTTCCGCATTGCACGCACCGGCGCAATGCCGCTGCCAAGCCGACAGTTGGAGCACGGGCAATGGGCAACCCCGGTTCCGGTTCTGGAAAAAAGATCGATCTCTTGCCTGTCCAGTTTCACGCAATGCGCATGCCAGACATCAGCCCCCGTCCAGCCCAGTTCTTCCGCATATTGCCCCGGCCGCATTCCAAAAGTTGCAAGGCTATAGGCGATATCCTCGTCATTCTCGGCCAGATGGGTGTGCAGCATCACACCCTTGTCGCGCGCCAGCAGGGCCGCTTCGCGCATCAGATCGCGACTGACGGAAAAGGGCGAACAGGGCGCAAGCCCCACCCGCACCATCGCGCCCTCCCTGGGGTCGTGAAAGGCATCCACGACCCGGATCATGTCTTCAAGGATCGCCGCCTCATCCTCGACCAGACTGTCAGGCGGAAGCCCGCCCGCAGATTGCCCAATGCTCATGGCCCCCCGGGTCGGATGAAAGCGCAGGCCAACCTCGGCGGCGGCCTGGATCGTATCTTCCAACCGGGCACCGTTGGGATAGAGATAGAGATGGTCAGAGGTCAGCGTGCAGCCGGAAAGAGCAAGTTCTGAAAGGCCCACCTGCGCACTGACAAAGATCTCTTCGGGGCCAAAGCGCGCCCAGATCGGATACAGCGTCTTCAACCATCTGAACAGCAGCGCATCCTGCCCGCCCGGCACGGCGCGCGTCAGGGTCTGGTAAAGATGGTGGTGAGTGTTCACCAGACCGGGCGTGACAACGCATCCCCCGGCGTCCAGCACCTCGGCCCCCGGAGCCACGATCCCTTTGCCAACTGCGGCAATCACACCGTCACGGATCAGGACATCGCCACCTGCGATTTCGCGCCGTGCGGCATCCATGGTCACCACAGATCGGGCGTTGCGCAGCAAAAGTTCCGCCATGGGGTTCCTCCGCCCCTTCGGTGGAACCGGGCGCGGGCCGACAGAAGGGGGAAAGGACTCGGACCCCGCGCGGAGTGAAGATTAGCGTTCCCCCCACCCCACGGCAAGCGTGCGCAGCGCTGCCCTGCTGCTCGCGTCAGCCGTTCAACAACGCCATGGCTTCGGCGTGAATGGCCGGGTTTGCGGCAGCAAGGATCTGCCCACCTTGCGCACAGGGCCCCCCCTGCCAATTCGTGACGATGCCCCCCGCGGCCTCGATCACTGCAATCGGGGCCTGCACATCATAGGCCTGCAACCCTGCTTCGATCACCAGATCAATCATGCCCGCTGCAACCAGCGCATAGGCATAACAATCCGTGCCATAGCGGGTCAGCCGCGCCTGCGCCGCCACCCGCCGGAAGGCTGCGCCTTCGGCCGTGGTCCCAACCTCGGGGAAAGTGGAAAACAGGATCGCTTCAGCCAGCGCGCGCGCCGGCCGGCACTTCAGAGGCGCCTCTCCTGACGGGCCGACGACCCGCGCAATGCCAAGCCCGCCCTCGAACCGTTCCCGGATATAAGGCTGGTCGATCAACCCGAAGATCGGGCCGGTTTCATCCGCAACGGAAATGAGAACGCCCCATGTCGGCGTGCCGGAAAGATAGCCGCGCGTGCCGTCGATCGGGTCAAGCACCCAAGTCAGGCCTGACGTTCCCGCCTTCGGCCCGAACTCCTCGCCCAGAATGGCATCATCAGGGCGGCGTCGGGCAAGGATGGCACGCATCCTTTCCTCGGAAAGCCGATCCGCGACCGTGACAGGATCAAAGCGCTCCATTTCCTTGGTTTCGGCAGAAAGACCGGCTGCGCGGAAATGCAGCAAGGTCGCCTCTCGTGCCGCCTCGGCAAGTTCATGGGCGGTCGAGACAATATCAGCTTTCAGATCGTCAGAAATCACAGGCATGGGCGCACCTTGGGCATGAAAGGGGCCACAACACCCCGAAAAGGGCGCTACCTGCGCCCTTCCTGCGGGTCAAGATGCAGTTCTATCAACTGGGGCATTTTCCCCTGCCAAAGCCAAGGCCCTCAGGCGGCGTCGCTCAATACGCGGGCCAGATCGAACAGGCGGCGGCGCTGCGCTTCGGGGATCGAATAATACGACCGCACCAGTTCCAGCGCTTCCTTGTCAGCCAAGATATCACCGGCAGGAGCGGGCGCGGTCACCCCTTCCCCGGCAAGCCCTTCGAAGAAGAAAGAGATGGAAACGCCAAGCGCTTCGGCGATATCCCAAAGCCGCGAAGCACTGACCCGGTTCATGCCGGTTTCGTATTTCTGGATCTGTTGAAACTTGATCCCGACCTTGTCGGCCAGCTGTTGCTGGGTCATCCCCACCATCCAACGGCGGTGACGGATACGCTTTCCAACATGAGCGTCGACAGGGTGTTTCATCGGATACTCCATACTACGGCATTCTCATATTGATAAGCAACAGGCGTACCAAGAGCAAGAAGAAGTCGGTTATCCACAGGTTTCTTGCGGTTTTGATCAAAGATCATGGGGTTTCACCCCGGTCAATTACCCAACTGGTCAACAACAACCGCATTACCCGCCAGAGTCGCATGACAATCGGGCGACTCGCGCCAAAGAAAATTCCCTATTTGCAATGCAATTTGCAACACTTTCGAAGATCTATTCGCATTTTGCGACAAGCCTCGACTTTGAATTGACTGCGGCAAATGTCTACTATGCGCCCAGCAAAACAGGAGCGGCTTGATGCGGCAATGGGTGATCGATGAATTCGGAACGGCGCCACGGATGGAAACCGGCACCAGACCCCGCCCGGCAAAGGGTGAAGTGCTTGTGCAAATCCGGGCGTGCGGATTGAACTTTGCCGATCTGCTGATGGCCCAAGGGAAGTATCAGGAAATGCCCCCCCTGCCCTTCATTCCAGGGCTGGAAATGTCGGGCGAGGTGGTCGAGGCCGGCCCGGACACCGATGCGCCACCGCCCGGAACCCGCGTGGCCTGCTATTGCGGCAGCGGTGGGCTGGCAGAGCTCGGCTGCTTTCCGGCCGACCGGCTGATCCGCGTTCCAGCATCGATGCCACATGAAACCGCAGCAGGCTTTCTGATCGCCTATGGCACATCGCACCTTGCCCTGACTCACAAGGCAAGACTGCAACCCGGCGAAACGCTGCTGGTCACGGGAGCCGCGGGGGGCGTGGGGCTGACAGCGGTTGAGATCGGCAAGAAGCTGGGCGCGCGGGTGATTGCCGCGGCACGCGGGGCCGACAAGCTGGATATCGCGAAAACCGCGGGAGCCGATCTGGCAATCGACATCGAAAGCGTTGATCTGAAAGAACAATTGCGTGCAGCTGGTGGCGTTGATGTAACCTATGATGCTGTCGGCGGACCGGCATTTGATGCGGCACTAAAGGCGACCCGGCCCGATGGGCGCATTCTGGCCATCGGCTTTGCCAGCGGTTCCGTGCCGCAGGTGCCGGCCAATCACCTGCTGGTCAAGAACGTATCGGTCATCGGCTTCTGGTGGGGCGGCTATCTGAAATTCGCGCCCGCACTGCTGAACGCCAGCCTTGCCGAACTGATGGCATGGTTCGAGAACGGCGCCCTGCACCCCCATGTTTCGCACATCCTGCCGATGGAAGACCTGCCATCGGGGCTTGATCTGCTGCGCAACCGCAAGGCAACCGGCAAGATCGTGATCCGGATCGGTTAGCCAGCCGCAACCGATACCTTCCCGCCACGCGCAGCATAGGCCCGCCGGATCATGGCGGCCAATTCGTTGACCGTGGGGCTGTGGACAGGATCGGCAACATACAGGTTCACCTTCATCCGCTTCAGATCGGGCAAGGCCCCACCGTGGCTGATCCGCTCCACATAAGGCGGCTCTGACCCGGCCAGCACGGTGTGAACCGCCAGATCGGCGCTGACGCTGGCCTCGATCGTGCGGGTCGAATCGCTTTCCACCGCCATTTCCCATGGGATGCCCGCCGCATCCAGCGCAGCCTGAACGCTTTTGCGGAAAATGCAGTTGTGCTCATAGGCCAGCCGCAGCGGCCGCTGCTTCCATGCCATGCCCCCCGGGGCGCCTACCCAGACCAGAGGCAATTCCGCCAGCGTCTCGCCCTCGGCGTCGATCCCGTCTTCGGTGGTCAGGATCACATCGCATTCGCCCCGCGCGAACTGCGCCTTCAGCACCCGGGTAAAGGATGAAATCAGCGTGATCTTCATCTTGGGGTAACTGCGGGCAAAGTGCTGCAATACCTGCGGAATCACCGGATAAACAATGTCATGCGGCACCCCCAGCACGATCTCGCCCTCATGCGGATCGCGGGTCAGGCGCATCATCACCTCGTCATTCAGGGACAGCATCTTGCGGGCATAGCCCAGAAGAAGTTCGCCCGCCGCAGTCAAGGCGATCTGGCGGCCCGAACGATCCAGCACCTCTACCCCCAGCGTATCTTCCAAGCGCTTGATTTGCATGGAAACCGCGGATTGCGTCAGGTTCAGGAACCCCGAGGCACGGGTCACGCCCCCGGCATCGGCCACAGCCACAAAGGACCGCAGGGCGACCAGATCCAGATTTCTTGGCATATCACAATTCCTGATGTGAGGGTTCAAAATCATTCTCTTTCCTAATACAGCCGATTCGCGTATTCACATCAAGTGCCGTGATGTTTGCGCCTTGGGCGATCACGGTCGAAGATGAACCCGAAAGGAAAGACCATGTTTGCCTCGCTCCACACCGCAACGCTTGCCACCCGGCGGGTGCAGTCGGTTGGCAGCACCCCGCGCCTGTTCAAGCTCGTGCGTGCTGCCATCGCCGCGCACCGGCAACGCCAGTTCCTTGCCCGCCTTGATGACCGCACCCTTGCCGACATCGGGCTTGACCGCAAAACCGCCCAGCGCGAAGCGAACCGGGCGATCTGGGATCTGCAAGGCGTTGACCTGCACCGTTGGTCAGTCTGAAAAGCTGACTTCAGAATGCGGATTTCCGCGCGAAGTCCTTGAATTCGTCCTGACCGCTTCCGATATTCGGGGGTGAAGGTCGCGTGGGCATGCCCGCGCGGCCTAAAGTGCAACATCGGAGGCTTCACATGGCTGAATATACTACGATCCGTCCGGCCGGCGCAGGCGCCCGTGCCGCCCAGATCGATGAGGGCCTTCGCGCCCACATGAACAAGGTTTACGGGCTGATGTCCGTGGGCATGGTGCTGACCGGCGGCGTTGCCTGGGCTGTTGGCACGAATGACGCGATGGTGCAGGCCATTTTCGGCACCCCGCTCAAATGGGTCGTGATGTTTGCGCCGCTGATCATGGTCTTTGCCTTCAGCGCGATGATCAACCGCCTGTCGACTGCGGCCGCGCAGCTGTTCTTCTATGTCTATGCGGCGCTGATGGGCCTTTCGATCAGCTTCATCTTCGCAGCCTTCACCGGCATCTCGATCGCGCAGACTTTCCTTGTTACCGCCATCTCCTTCGCGGGGCTGTCGCTGTATGGCTACACCACGAAGAAAGACCTGTCGGGCTTCGGCACCTTCCTGATCATGGGTGTGATCGGTCTGATCGTGGCCTCGATCGTCAACATCTTCCTCGCCTCGTCGGCGCTGGCCTTTGCCATCTCGGTGATCGGCGTGCTGGTTTTCGCGGGCCTGACCGCCTATGACACGCAGAACATCAAGAACACCTATCTGCAGCACGCCATGGCCGCAGATCAGGAGTGGCTGGGCAAGGCCGCCATCATGGGCGCGCTGCAGCTCTACCTCGACTTCATCAACATGTTCATGTTCCTGCTGCAATTCCTGGGCAACCGCGAATAAGCGCCGCGAACGGGCTTCGGATCGGGCCGCCTTCGGGCGGCCCTTTTCTTTTGCAGCAATTCCGCAAAGGATCGCTGAAAAGAGGATCAGGCCATGCCGCATTTTCCAACGCTCAGATCGTAACAGAACAGTCAGACGGACAGGAAAACCCTTGCGGCCCTTACCATGCGCTTCTGCTTTCTGACACCGGCGGACTGACGCAGTTCGGCGCATTTATCGAAACTCTGCGCTCGGCTCTCGGTCATCGCTGAAGCATTGGCACCAGTCGGAAGACGAGATGGTCTGCATGCTGGAGGGCACGGTGACGCTGCATGAAGGCACAGCAAGGGCCCTGCTCAGCGCTGGCGAGGTGGCAACTTTCAAGGCCGGCACGCCGATCGGCCATTTTCTTGAAAACACCGGGCCGACCGATGCGCGTTCTCTGGTGATCGGCACCCGATCTGCCCGGGATGTCGTAACCTACCCCGACCATGACCGCGTGCTGCATCTGGATCGTGCGCAAGGCACCCGTGCTTACACCGCTCTTGCTGGCACGCCCGCAGACAGCCCCTACACGGGCCTGATCCGGGCCCGAAGAACCTTGCCCCGCAACGCAAAAGGCCGCCCGAAGGCGGCCATCACGCACAAATCGTGCAAGACCTTACTTGATCTTGCCTTCCTTGTATTCGACATGCTCACGCTTGACCGGGTCATATTTGCGCACGGTCATCTTCTCGGTCATGGTGCGGGCATTCTTCTTGGTCACATAGAAGTGCCCGGTGCCCGCCGTCGAGTTCAGACGGATCTTGATCGTCGTCGGCTTCGCCATAGTCGTCTCTCCTGCATCGGGGAAACACCGTTGCCCCGCGAAATCCTTGAAGCCCGCCTTTTACGGCAGGCCATGGCAGAGTCAACGCGAAAACGCGCGGGCGTTGCAGGAAAATGCGGTCAACGCCCCCATTCTTTGCCCCACCCGCACCCGTAACGGCATTCAGACTTGTGCCTTGCCCATCTGGGCGTGCAACTGCGCCACCGTTGCGTCATCCAGTTGCAGCGCTGCGGCCAGATTGCGCAGATAGGTCCGCTCGGCCTCCGTATCGACCGTCATTACCATCAGCGAGGTGCTGTAGACTTGGGCCTTTGCCGCATC
>JALQTL010000206.1 GCA_023260935.1 Paracoccaceae bacterium | reverse complement strand
GCATGACCCGCTTCCTGTCTGGCCTGCTTCGCCTGCGCCGCGGCCCCTGGGAGGCGCTGGCAACCCTGCTGATCGCGCTGGGTGTGATCATGCTGATGCAGCCGTTCTTTCTGTGGGCCTATACCTGGTCCTTTGTCGTGACGCTGGTGGGAACGGTCATGTTCATCGTCACCAGCCACTTCCCGGAGTAACCCCGTGGCCGAGATCGTCATTCGAAACCTGCGCAAGGAATTTGGCGCGTTCACGGCGGTGAAGGGGTCAAGCTTCACCATCGGGGACGGCGAGTTCTTCATGCTTCTGGGCCCATCGGGCTGCGGCAAGACCACGACGCTGCGGATGATCGCCGGGCTGGAACTGCCGACCAGCGGCGAGATCCTGATTGATGGCGAGGATGTCAGCCAGAAGCCGGCCTCGCAGCGCGACATCGCGATGGTTTTCCAGATGTTCGCGCTTTATCCGCATATGAATGTGCGCCGCAACATCAGCTATCCGCTGGTGTCACAGGGGGTCGGGCGGGCCGAGGTGCGCGCGCGGGTGGCCGAGGTGGCGCGCATCCTTGATATCGAAGGCATCCTTGACAAGCCGGTGTCGGGCCTTTCGGGCGGCGACCGGCAGCGCGTGGCTCTGGGCCGGGCGATCGTGCGCCGGCCCAAGGCCTTCATGATGGACGAACCGCTGGGCGCGCTGGATGCCGAATTCCGCGAGCATATGGCCGAGGAATTGCGCGCGCTGCACGACCGGATGAAGGCCACCACCGTCTATGTCACCCATGACCAGCTGGAGGCGATGCAGATGGGCGACAAGATCGTGGTGATGAACCACGGCGTTGTCGAACAGTTCGGCACGCCGCAAGAGATTTACGATCACCCCGCCACCCTGTTCGTGGCCGATTTCATCGGCTCTCCGGCCATGAATTTCCTGCGTTTCAACGGCAGTTTCCGGGCCGGGGACCGGGCCGTTTCGCTGGGGTCCGAGCGGATCGAGACACCGGAGTTGCACGAAGAGGTGGCGGCGCGCGATCTGGTGCTGGGGGTGCGGCCCGAACATGTGTCCTTCAGCGCCGAGGGCGGCTATCGCGGGCGGATCATGGCCACGGAATATCTGGGCACGACGCAGATCGTCACGGTCGAGACGGCGCATGGCGTTGTAAAGGCGCGCGTTCCTTCGGCCGAGGTGCCGCGGGTGGGGGAAACGGTGGGGCTGAGGTTCCGGTCCTCGACCCTGTCGGTCTTTGACGCGGGCAGCGGCCGGGCCTTGCGCACTGCGGCGAATGCGGGGGTGTTCCATGGCTGAAGTCGTCTTGTCGAACGTATCGAAATCCTTTGGCGCGACGCGGGCCGTTTCAGAGGTTTCGATGACCATTCCGGACGGGGCCTTTGTGGTGCTTCTGGGGCCGACGGGGGCGGGCAAGACCACTACGCTGCGGTTGATCGCGGGGCTGGAGCAGCCCGATGCGGGCGATGTGCGCATCGCCGGCACGTCAGTTCTGGGCGACATGCCGGCGCAGCGCGATGTGGCGATGGTGTTCCAGCAATACTCGCTTTATCCGCATATGACGGTGCGCGACAATCTGGCCTTTCCGCTGCGGTCCCCGGTTCTGAACTGGCCCGAGGACAGGATCCGGGCGCGTGTGGCCGAAGTGGCAGAAACCCTGCGCATCGCGCACAAGCTGGACAACAAGGCGACCCAGCTTTCGGGGGGCGAGATGCAGCGCGTGTCGATCGGGCGGGCGCTGGTGCGCAACCCGCGCATCTTTCTGATGGACGAACCGCTGTCGTCGCTGGATGCCAAGCTGCGGGCTGACCTGCGGGTGGAGTTGAAGCGCATCCATGCCGAATTGGCCGCGACTTTCCTTTATGTCACCCATGACCAGATCGAAGCGATGACCATGGCCACCCATATCGGGGTGCTGGACGGCGGGCGGCTGGTGCAGTTCGGTCCCCCGCGCGAGATCTATGAAGACCCCGTTTCCACCTATGTTGCAACGCGGCTAGGCCAGCCCCGCATCACCCTTTTGCCGGCCGATACCTTTGGCCCCGCCCCTGCGGGGGCCATGACCATCGGCCTGCGCCCCGAGCAGATCGAGACGGGCGAGGGCCATGCCGCCCGCGTGCGCCGGGTGGAACATCTGGGCGACCAGACCCGGCTGCATCTGACCTGCCTTGGCCATGACATCATCACCCTGGCCGATCCGCATACCCCGCTGGCGGCGGGCGACAGCCTGCTGATCCGGCCGAAAGATCCGCTTTGGTTCGATGCCGGCGGCAACCGTATCCGAGGAGTGACCCCATGAAACAGTTCATGAATTCCAAAGACGCCCTGGTGACCGAGGCGATCGACGGGTTGGTGCGCAGTGCCGGTGGCGCGCTGGCGCGGCTGGATGGCTTTCCCCATATCAAGGTGGTGGTCCGGGCCGACTGGGACCGCGCGCGCGATGGTGCCAGGGTGGCGCTCGTCTCGGGCGGCGGATCGGGGCACGAACCCAGCCACGCGGGCTTTGTCGGCCGGGGCATGCTGACGGCGGCGGTTTGTGGCGATGTCTTTGCCAGCCCTTCGGTCGATGCGGTGCTGGCCGGCATCCTTGCGGTGACGGGCAAGGCGGGCTGTCTGTTGATCGTGAAGAACTATACCGGCGACCGGCTGAATTTCGGCCTTGCCGCCGAACGCGCGCGGGCCTTCGGGCTGAAGGTGGCGATGGTGGTGGTGGATGACGATGTGGCCCTGCCGGATCTGCCGCAGGCGCGCGGGGTGGCGGGCACGCTGTTCGTGCACAAGATCGCGGGCGCGCTGGCCGAACAGGGTGCCGATCTGGAAACCGTGGCCGCCGCCGCGCAGGCGGTGATCCGGGGCACCGTCTCCATCGGGATGAGCCTTGACACCTGCACCGTGCCGGGCAGCCCCAAGGAGGACCGCATCGGACAGGGCAAGGCGGAGCTTGGCCTTGGCATCCATGGCGAGGCGGGGGTGGAGCAGGTGGATTTCACCGGCGCAAGGGCCGCGATGGGAATGGTGGTGGACCGGCTTCTGCCGCATGTGGGCAGTTCCGACCATGTGGCGCTGCTGAACAATCTGGGCGCCACCACGCCCCTGGAAATGTCGGTTCTGGCCGAGGAACTGGCGCGGTCGGCGCTGGGCGGGCGGATCAACTGGATCATCGGGCCGGCGGCGCTGATGACCTCGCTTGACATGCACGGCTTTTCCGTCTCGCTCTTGCCGGTGACGGCGGAACAGGTAGAGGCGCTGGCCGCCCCCGTCGCCCCCCCCGCATGGCCGGGACTGGCGGGGCTGGGCGAGGTGACGATCCGCCCCCTGCCCGACGGGCTGAGCCCGATCCAGCCCGAGCCTTCGGGCCACCCCGCGCGGCGCGCCCTTCTGGAACGGTGCTGCACGGCGCTGATGGCGATCGAGGGCGATCTGAACGCGCTGGATGCGAAATCCGGCGATGGCGATACCGGATCGACCCTGGCAGGGGCCGCGCGGGCGCTGCTGGCGCGGCTGGACAGGCTGCCGCTGGCCGACCAGACCCAGCTTTTCCGCGCCGTGGGGATGGAACTGAGCCAGACCATGGGCGGGTCTTCGGGTGTGCTGCTGGCGATCTTCTTTGCCGCGGCGGGCGATGCCTCAGCCTCGGGGAAAGACTGGATCGGGGCCCTGTCGGCGGGGCTTACCCGCGTGATGCAGGTGGGCGGCGCAAAGCTTGGCGACCGGACGATGATCGACGCGCTGGCCCCGGCCCTGCTGGCCCTGCCCTCGGGCCTTGGCGCGGCGGCGGCGGCGGCGCGCAAGGGCGCCGAGGCCACGGCGCAGATGACCCGGGCCAAGGCGGGCCGGGCCAGTTACCTGACGGCAGACAAGCTGGCCGGTCACAATGACCCCGGCGCCGAAGGCGTGGCGCGATTGTTCGAACGGCTGGCGGCGGGGGCCTGAGCCCCCGGCCCCGCTGTCAGGCAGGCTGCGGCATCAGCCGCATTTGGAAAAGCCGCAGCTTGCGCAGGTCATGCAGCCTTCGATCATCCGCATCTCGTGGCTGCCGCAGCTGGA
>JALQTL010000165.1 GCA_023260935.1 Paracoccaceae bacterium | reverse complement strand
ATGCAGCTTTGGCACAGGTGGGCGCGATGCCCCTGCCACCCTATATAGCGGCCAAGCGTGGGGCCGATGCCCAAGACAAAGACGATTATCAAACGGTTTGGGCCAAAACCCCTGGGGCGGTGGCGGCGCCAACGGCCTCGTTGCATTTTGACATGCCGCTGTTGCAGGCCTTGGCGGCGCGGGGCGTGGATATGACCTATGTCACCTTGCACGTCGGGGCGGGCACGTTTTTGCCGGTAAAGGTAGAGGACGTGACCACCCATAAGATGCACGCAGAATGGGGCGAAGTCAGCGCCGAGGCGGCAGCAGAGATTGCCGCAACCAAGGCCGCTGGTGGCCGGGTTATTCCTGTGGGCACCACCGCGCTGCGCCTGATCGAAACCGCCGCGCGGTCGGGGCGGGTGGAACCTTGGGAAGGCCCGACAGATATCTTCATCTATCCCGGCTTCGTCTTTCATGTGACCGACGCGCTGATGACCAACTTCCACCTGCCCAAGTCGACGCTGATGATGCTTGTTTCGGCGCTTATGGGAAAAGACAGGATCGACAGGATCTACGATCATGCCATCCGGCAGGGCTATCGCTTTTTCAGCTACGGGGATGCGTCCCTGTTATGTCCGGGCAAATCGGCCTAGGATGATCACCGGCCCCGCCGTCGACCATGCCCCGGGCAGACCCCATCCTGCCCCGGGTGCCAGAACCTTCATTCTGCCGGCGCGCCAACCGGAAAAGGGATTCTCATGCTGATCGTTCTTCGCAACACCTGGGCACTTCTTCTGGGGCTGGGGCTTCTGATGCTGGGCAACGGCATGCAGGGCACCCTGCTGGGCATCCGGGGCGGGATCGAAGAGTTCACCACCCTGCAAATGTCCATCGTGATGTCGGCCTATTTCGTCGGTTTCCTGTTCGGATCGCGGCTGGCGCCCGACATGATCCGCCGGGTGGGCCATGTGCGGGTCTTTGCCGCCCTTGGGTCGATGATTTCCGCCGTGCTGATCATGTATGCCGCCGCGCCCGACTGGATGGTCTGGGCCGTTCTGCGGGTGCTGATCGGGTTCAGCTTCTCGGGTGTCTATATCACCGCCGAAAGCTGGCTGAACAACGCTTCCACCAACGAAACGCGCGGTCAGGCGCTGTCGCTTTATCTGATCGTGCAGATGATCGGGATCGTCGCGGCGCAGATGCTTTTGAACGTGGGCGATCCGTCGGGATATGTCTTGTTCGTCATTCCATCGGTGCTGGTGTCGCTGGCCTTTACCCCGATCCTTCTGTCGGTCAGTCAGGCCCCGGCCTTCGAGACGACCAAACCGCTCAGCTTCCGCCGGCTTTACAACGCCTCGCCCCTTGGTTGCGTGGGCATGTTCCTTCTGGGCGGGGTGTTTTCGGCGCAGTTCGGCATGGCATCGGTCTGGGGCACGCGGGTGGGCCTTTCTGTGGCCGACCTGACGATCTTCGTCTCCTTCATCTATGTCGGCGGGCTTGTCCTGCAATATCCGATCGGCTGGCTGTCCGACCGGATGGACCGGCGCCGCGTGGTGCTGTGGCTTGCGGCCTTTGGCGCGGTGGCCCTGATGGTGCCGGTCGTCTATGACGCGCCCTTTCCCGTTCTGGTCCTGATCGGGGCAATCTGCGGCGGGGTGTCAAACCCGCTTTATTCGCTGCTGCTGGCCTATGTGAACGACTATCTTGATACCACCGACATGGCCGCCGCTTCGGCCGGGCTTTTGTTCATCAACGGGCTGGGCGCCATCTCTGGCCCGATCATCACCGGCTGGATGATGGAAAGGGTGGGGCCTTCGGGGTTCTTCCTGTTCATGGGCATCCTCTTTGGCATGCTGGCGGCCTATGCGGCATGGCGGATGACGCAGCGCCGCGACACGCCCGAGGCGACCTCGGGCTTTACCCCGGTGTCGCCCGCGGCCTCAGTGGTGGCGGTGGAAACGGCCGCCATGGTGGATGCCGAGGATGCGCGGCGCAACTAGGCTTGCGTGACCCTGTTTTGCCTGTCACGCTGGCCGGGCAAAAAGGGGGGCGACCATGTCGGATCCGGTCGAGGTTCTGGACTTCTGGCTTGGCGAGATCGGGCCCGACGGCTGGTATGCCGGGGGCGAAGAGATCGACGATACCATCGCCGTCCGTTTTGGCGATCTGTGGCAGGCGCTTCATGACGGCGGGCTGGAACATTGGGTTGACGGCACGGTGGGCACGTTGGCCTATCTGATCGTGGCCGATCAGTTTTCGCGCAACATCCACCGCGGCACGGGCCGGGCCTTTGCCACCGATGCCATGGCCCGCGCCGCCGCACGCCGCGCGCTGGACATGGGGTGGGACATGGGGGCACCCGAACCGGAGCGGCAGTTCTTCTATCTGCCCTTCGAGCATTCCGAGGACATGGCCGATCAGGATCTGTGCGTGCGCCTGATGGAAGAACGGCTGCCCTCCGAACCGGGCAATATCCTGCATGCTCAGGCGCACCGCCAGATCATCGCCCGTTTCGGCCGCTTCCCGTTCCGCAATGCCGCCCTTGGGCGCGACAACACGCCCGCAGAGGCGGCTTTTCTGGCCGAAGGCGGATACGCGGCCATCGTGCGCGCGCTGGAAGCCGGCGGCTAGGCATTGCCATGCGCCCCGTGCATAGGCCCCCGGCACCAGTCGCGTTGCTTCGGCTCTGGA
>JALQTL010000144.1 GCA_023260935.1 Paracoccaceae bacterium | reverse complement strand
AAGCCGGGCCACCTGAAACGCGGTGCGGAGTTCGTCCCAATTCGCCAGCGACATCGTGCCAAAACCCCCAACCGGCGCCCCAGCGGCCACCGGATACCATTGTGCATTCCTGAACAGGGTGACGGCAGGGCGATGTAATGTAAAGGAAAACCCGCGGTTCACCGGCGGCATCCGGCCGCCGTGCCGCCGCCGCCCCGGCCCCATCCCGGCCCCATCCCGGCCCCATCCCGGCCCCGTGCGGCCTTTGTTTCTTGACTCCGGCCCCCGGCGCGCGTATCTGGCCCTATTCCCCGGGGGCTTTCAGGCTTCCGGTCCCATGGGCAATGCCCGGGATCGCCATCTGCCAGCGCGTTGCGCCCGCAGGTGCCTTTCCGCTTTGCGCTTGGGTCTTTCGTCGCCCGCACCCATATCGGGGCAGGTCCAGTGCAGGAGAAGCGCCATGTTTGAAAGCCTTTCAGAACGCCTTGGCGGTGTTTTTGATCGCCTGACCAAGCAGGGCGCGCTGACCGAGGCCGATGTTGTCACGGCATTGCGCGAAGTGCGCGTGGCCCTTCTGGAAGCCGACGTGTCGCTGCCCGTGGCGCGCGATTTCGTCAAGCGCGTGCAGGACAAGGCTACCGGCACGGCGGTGACGAAATCGGTCACGCCCGGCCAGATGGTCGTGAAATTCGTCCATGACGAACTGGTGAAATTCCTTTCCGGCGACGGCCCCGCCGATGCGCTGAAGATTGATAACCCCCCCGCGGCCATCCTGATGGTCGGCCTTCAGGGGTCGGGGAAAACCACCACCACGGCGAAGCTGGCGAAACGCCTGAAGGAAAAGAACGGCAAGCGCGTTCTGATGGCCAGCCTTGATACCAACCGCCCCGCCGCGATGGAGCAGTTGCAGATCCTTGGCGCCCAGATCGGCGTCGATACGCTGCCCATCGTCAAGGGCGAAAGTGCCGTCCAGATCGCTAGACGCGCCAAGACGCAAGCCAGCCTTGGCGGCTATGACGTGCTGTTCCTTGATACCGCCGGCCGCCTGCACATCGACGAAGTGCTGATGGATGAAGTGCAGGCCGTGCGCGATATCGCCCAGCCCCGCGAAACCCTGCTGGTTGTCGATGGCCTGACCGGGCAGGATGCCGTGAACGTCGCCACCGAATTCGATGGCAAGGTCGGCATCTCGGGCGTCATCCTGACCCGGATGGATGGCGATGGCCGCGGCGGTGCCGCGCTTTCGATGCGTGCGGTGACGGGCAAGCCGATCCGTTTCGTCGGCCTTGGCGAAAAGATGGATGCGCTGGAAACGTTCGAGGCTGAACGGGTTGCCGGCCGCATCCTTGGCATGGGTGATATCGTCGCCCTTGTCGAAAAGGCGCAGGAAACGTTCGAGGCCGAACAGGCCGAACGCATGGCCAAGCGCTTTGCCAAGGGCCTGTTCAACATGAACGACCTCAAGGCCCAGCTTGAACAGATGATGAAGATGGGGGGCATGCAGGGCCTGATGGGCATGCTGCCGGGCATGGGCAAGATGGCCCGCGCGGCCGAGGAAGCCGGCTTTGACGACAAGATGCTGCGCCGTCAGATCGCGCTCATCAACTCGATGACGAAAAAGGAACGTGCCAACCCCGATCTTCTGCAAGCCAGCCGCAAGAAGCGCATCGCCGCCGGCGCGGGGCTGGAGGTGCAGGAGCTGAACCGCCTGCTCAAACAGCACAAGCAGATGGCCGATGTCATGAAGAAGATGGGCAAGGGCGGCGGCATGAAGCAGATGGTCAAGCAGTTCATGGGCAAGGGCGGCATGCCCGACCCGTCGAAGATGACCCCCGAACAACTGGAAGAGGCGGCCAAGGGCATGCGTCAGGGCCTTGGTCAGGGCGGCGGCTTCCCCGGCATGCCGCGCGGCATGCAACTGCCTTCGGGCCTGTCTGGGCTGATGAAGAAGAAATGATGCCGTCACCCAGCCTGATCCCTGCGCGTCTTGCGCCGTCGGCTGCCCGTGCGGGGCAGAACTTCCGGTGCGGGGCGGGGGCATTTGTCTCTGTCTGGCGGAAGACGGATGGAAGACGTTTGGAAGACGGATGGAAGACGTTGGAACGGGGGCTGTGATGGATACCGCAACCAAAGCTGCGCACCTGCTGAAGGAACACCGCGAGTCGATCGACCGGCTGGACGCGATCCTTGTCTATACCCTTGCCGAACGCTTCAAGCACACGCAATCCGTGGGGCGGCTGAAGGCCGAACATGATCTGCCGCCCTCTGACCCCGCGCGCGAAGCGCGGCAGATCGAAAGATTGGAACGGTTGGCCATCGACGCCGATCTGGACCCGGACTTTGCCAAGAAATTCCTGACCTTCATCATCGGTGAAGTCATCAGGCATCATGAGAAACTGCAAAAATAACAGGCGCTTGCCGCGCCGTTACCGCCATCGAAAAAGGAGAAACTGACATGGCTACGAAAATCCGTCTTGCCCGTGGTGGCTCGAAAAAGCGCCCGCACTATTCCATCGTGCTGTCCGACAGCCGCATGCCGCGCGACGGCCGCTTTCTGGAAAAGCTGGGCACCTACAACCCCATGCTGCCGAAAGACAGCGAAGAGCGCGTGAAGATGAACGTTGACCGCGTGAAGGAACTGCTGGCCACCGGCGCCCAGCCCACCGACCGCGTTGCCCGCTTCCTTGAAGCTGCTGGCGTGCTGGCCAAAAAGGTCCGCAACAACCCCAAGTCGGCCGTTCCGGGCAAGCAGATGGCGGAACGCGCCGCCAAGAAAGCCGCCAAGGCCGCGGCCCCGGCAGAAGAATAATCTTCCGCCTTTTGAATACCTTGGCGGCTCCCCCGGGGGCCGCCATACGGCCCGCGCCCCTGACGGGTTGCCAAAAGGGACCAGCACCATGACCGGCAAGAAGCCAGCTTCTGACACGTCGCCCGCCAAGGCCCAGGACAGGATCTGCGTCGGTTCCGTTGCCGGTGCTTTCGGCGTTCAGGGCGAGGTGCGGTTGAAATCCTTTTGCGCCGATCCGGAAGCGATTGCAGATTACGGCCCGCTTTACACCGAAGATGGCAGCCGCAGTTTCGCGGTGAAACTGACACGCCCGGTTGCGGGCGGCCTTGGGGCGCGTCTGACCGGCGTGGCCACGAAGGAACAGGCCGATGCCCTTCGCGGCACCAATCTTTACGCCGACCGCGACCGTCTTCCCAACCTGCCGGATGACGAATTCTACCATGCCGATCTGATCGGGATCGAGGTGTTTGACACCGGTGGTCAGCGCATTGGCCGGTTGCGGGCCATCCATAATCACGGCGCGGGCGACCTTCTGGAAATAGACGCTCCCGGAAAGAAGCAACCGCTTCTGGTGCCCTTCACCCGTCAAAACATCCCGACCGTCGATCTGGCCGCGGGGCGCATGATCGCCGACCTTCCCGAAGGTCTGGACTAACCGGATAATCTTCGTCACTCTGCATGCCCAAAAAGGGCAGGAACGATGCAGAACCGCTATCGCATGCTTATGGGCGCTTCGGCGCTGCTCTACTTTGGCCCATTGCTGGCGGGGCTGGCAGGGATGGGGTGGTCTGGCGTGCCGGTCTTCATCGCGCTCATGGCCCTGTGGCTGGTGGTGATGCGTCCGGCGCAATGGCCGCGCGATCCCGCGCAATGGTCGCGCCCCGTCGTCGTGGCCGCTGCGGCGCAGGTGGCGGTGAATGCGCTGATCGTGATCGTGCTTTTTGCGGTTGGCCGGGGGATCGGCGGGGTGGCAGGCTTTCTGCCGCAGATCCCACCACTGTTGCCGGTTGCCCTGTCCTTTCTGGCCACGCCGCTGTCGCGGTTGATCTGGGATCCTGCCAAGGGCGATGCGACAGACCATTTCGTGACCGACGCGCTGAACGAAATTCAGACGGCAGAAGCGGACCAGATGGACGAGATGGTGGCAACCCTGCTGTCGCTTCCCGTTGAATCCGATGCTGATCTGACCGCCGACGCGCTGGAGGCGGCGCTGACCGGCCCCTTGGCGCAAAAGCGGCTTTCGGCACTGGACGCCGCGTTGCATGGCCCTGACGGCGATCACCCGGCGCTGCGCCGGGCCTTGGTCCTGTGGGCCACTGCGCCGGGGCGGTCGGTTCAGGAAGGGTTGCAGGATGCTCAGCTTGTCGGCTTTCGCATGGCCGCGCCTTCGGCGGATCTTCTGGGCCTTTTTGCCGGACGGGCCCTGGCCCTGCTGCAAAGGCTTGAGCAGGAAGGCATCACCTGCGTGGATATTCCGCAAACGTTTGCCGTATTAACTGACCCGATGAACAATATTGAGGTTTTGCTGAAAGAAAAGCAGGCCGTTCAACAGGAAAGCGATGCTGATCTGATTGGTGTTGAGGGATCTCCAAAGCTGACACATGAAGATAACCCTGTGGCGCGCTGGTGCTTTGGCAACACGTCGATTGCAAAAAACGGAAATGCACAGATCAAGTATGTGAAACAGCATC
>JALQTL010000007.1 GCA_023260935.1 Paracoccaceae bacterium | reverse complement strand
GAACGTTCCACCGTCACGCGAAGGCCTGCCCGGACCAGCGCCGCGGCTCCTTCGGGTGTCAGCCCCACGCGTTCTTCATTCGGGCGTTGTTCGGCCCGCACCCAAAGATGGGTCATCCCGTCTGTCCTTCCTTTTCGTCTCTGGCCGGCCCGACCTGCCCGCATTGGCGCATCATCGGAAAAGTCGGCAAAAGGCGCGGTCTCCATCTGGTCTTCCGGCGTCAGGACTACCAGATAAATTCGCGGGCAACAGGGGGTGAATGGTGCAGGTGCGGATGTTGGGATGGATTGTCGCGGGCCTTGCCGCGCTTGCCTGCATTGTCCTTGTCTGGCGGATGACCACGCCGCGCGCCCTGTCACCGGCAGAATTTGCCGGACGCTACATGCAGTCCCTGCCCCCGCCGGCCGGGCCGCTGGCCACCTATCACCTTGGTCATTCGCTGGTCGGGCGCGACATGCCGGCGATGCTGGCACAACTGGCCGGGCACGACCATGCCAGCCAGCTGGGCTGGGGGGCCACGCTGAAAGGCCATTGGGAAGGCGACGTGCCGGGCATGGTCGAAGAAAACGCCCACCCCCGGTTCCGCCCCGCCGATCAGGCCGCCGACAGTGGCGATTATCCGGTGGCCGTGCTGACAGAAATGGTGGAACTGCGCGATGCGGTGCGCTTTTTTGACAGCCCCCGCTATCTGGCCAACTGGGTGCGCCGCTTTCGCGCCGCCCGGCCCGATGCCCGCATCTATCTTTACGAAACCTGGCACCCGCTGAATGATCCCGAAGGCTGGCTGAACCGGCTGGACGCCGATCTGCCCCGCCTGTGGGAGGCCGAGGTGCTACGCCCGGCGATGGCAGAGGCGGGGGTGGGCACGATCCATGTCATTCCCGGCGGGCAGGTGATGGCGGCCGCCGTGCGTACCATCGAGGCCGGGCAGGTGCCCGGCCTTTCCCGGCGCGAAGACCTGTTCGCCACCGGCCCGGGTGGTGCGCCGGACCAGATCCATTTCAATGATGCCGGCGCCTATCTGATGGCCCTGACGCATTTCGCCGTCATCTATCACCGGTCGCCCGAAGGCCTGCCCCATGCGCTGATGCGCGCCGATGGCACCCCTGCAACCGCGCTGACGCCCGAGGCCGCCCTGGCCCTGCAAAGGATAGTCTGGAAGGTGGTGACGGGTTATGCTGCAACGGGTGTGGCGGGCGATACGGCAGGCAACCGGGCAGGTAACAGGTGAACGTCTTTTCCCTTTTGGCAGAAATCCTGTACGTCGGGCACAGCCTTGTTGGCCCTGATCTTCCGCTGACAGTCGAATCCGGGCTTGCGGCCATGGGGCAACCGGCCAGCGTATCGGCCCAGATCATCAATGGGGCACCGCTGCGCTTCAACTTTGACAGGGGTGCCGAAGCCGAAGGCGTGAACGCCCGCGCGGAACTGACCAAAGGCGAAACGAAGGTTCTGATCCTGACAGAGGCAATCCCGCTGGCCGAACATCTGCGCTGGAACGATACCCCCGGCCAGATCGTGCGCTATGCGACCGAAGCCCTGGCCGCCAACCCCGAAACGCGCATCTATTTTTATGAGACATGGCACAGCCGCGCCTCTGGCCCCGGCACGGTGATCGATGGCGACCCCAATGCCGGCCTGCCGTGGCGCGAAAGGCTGACGGCTGACCTGCCGCTCTGGGAAGGGGCGGTGCAGGCGGCCAATGCCAGCCTTGGGCGCGAGGTGGTGCAGCTTTTGCCAGCCGGTCAGGCCATGGCGCTGCTGTCGGACGAAGTGGCGGCCGGCCGGGTGCCGGGCATTTCCGACATGGGCGCCTTCTTTTCCGATGACATCCACCTTTCGGAAAAGGGCGAAAACTTCATCGCTCTGGTACATCTGGCCGCGATCACCGGGCGGTCACCCGAAGGCCTGCCCCCCCGGCTGACCCGGGCATGGCGCAGCCGGGATGGCATCATTTCGGAAGACCTTGCCCGCAGCCTGCAATCCATCGCAGAACGCGCCGTTCGCGGCTACCACGCCCCGGCAATTCCGCCTGTTCCAACCGGCGGGGAAAGCTTTGCCGAACCGGCTGTGCAAGCGGGCCCCGCGCCAGCCCCCCTTGCCGCTGCCGCACCGCCAGAAAGGGCCGGTGACCTCACCCCGATCACCAACCCCAATCTTGCGCTGGGGCTGAACGGCCTTGCTGACTGGACCGTGCAGCAGCCCTTCCTTGACGTGATGAAGACCGCGCGCGAATGGGTGGGACACCTGCCCGGCCAGTGGGGCGGCTGGGATCATGCACAATTGAAGGCGGGGGGCATGCTGGATGCACGGGGCTGGCCCACCCGACTGCCCGCAGGCGTGACTGGCGTTTCCACGCTGGTGCTTACCGATATTCCGGCCGGGTCGGGCGGTGTCGCGGGGCGCTATCTTCTTGCCTATGAAGGCCGGGGCCGGCTGGTGCTGGGTGGGCGGGCGCAAGTTGTTTCCGAAAGCCCGGGCAGGGCCAGCTTTGACTACACCCCCGGCGAAGGCGGCGTGATCCTGACGATCGAGGCGACCGAGGCCAGCGACCCGATCCGCAACATCACCATCGTGCGCGAGGACCGTGCCGAAGCGCTGGCGCGGGGCGAGGTGTTCAACCCTGACTGGCTGGACCGTATTCGCGGCGTCCGGATGATCCGGTTCATGGATTGGATGAAAACCAACGATTCCACGCTTTCAGCGCTTCCGGATCGTCCGAAGCCCGATGATTTCAGCTGGACGCTTGCAGGCGCGCCGGTCGAGGTGATGATCGCCTTGGCAAATGAACTGGGCGCGGACCCATGGTTCACCATGCCCCATCTTGCCAGTGACGATCTGATGCGCTTTTACGCCGAATCCGTGCGCGACGGGCTGGACCCGGGACTGAACGCCTATGTCGAATTCTCGAACGAGGTATGGAACTGGCAATTCGCACAGGCGCAATGGGCCGAGGAACAGGGCCGCGCCCGGTGGGGCGGAGAGGCGAAATGGGTGCAGTTCTATGCCCTGCGCGCCAGCCAGATGGCCGATATCTGGGCCGAGGTTTTCGGGCCAGAGGCTGATACCCGGCTGACGCGGGTGATTGCGGTACAGACCGGCTGGCTGGGGCTGGAAGACCAGATCCTGAATGCGCCAGACATTCTGGCCGAAGGTTTGCCTGCCGCCGCCAGCCATTTTGATGCCTATGCGGTGACGGGGTATTTCTCGGGCCTCATCGGATCGGATGAAAAGATGGGCCGCCTGCGTGACTGGATCGCGCAGTCGGAACTGGCGGCCGAAAAGGCGGCGGCGGATCAGGGGCTGTCGCAGGCCGATGCCAGCACTTTTGTGGCCGCGCACCGTTTTGACCGCGCCGTGGCCGCGGCGATCCCGGAAATCGAAAGCGGGGCCGTGACAGGTGACCCCGCCGACAGTCTTGAAAGGCTGCTGACGGTGGTGCTGCCGCATCACGCCAAGGTGGCGGCAGACCATGGGCTGCGGCTGGTGATGTATGAAGGCGGCACGCATGTGGTGGGCTACGGTGCGCAGGTGAATGACCCGATCCTGACCGACTTTTTCATCCATCTGAATTACACCCCGGAGATGGCCGCGCTCTATGATCGGCTTCTGGCGGGTTGGGCTGCGCTGACGCCGGAACCCTTCAACGCCTTTGTTGATGTCTCTGCCCCGTCGAAGTGGGGCTCTTGGGGGGCATTGCGTCATCTGACGGACGAAAACCCGCGCTGGCGCGTGCTGGCCAAGGGTTGCCTTGAATGCTGAGCGTCATCATCCCCGCTTCGAACGAAGAGTCCTATCTGGGTGCCTGCCTTGCCGCGCTTCTGGCCAGCGATTGCCCCGGGGCAGAAGTGATCGTGGTGGCGAACGGGTGCCACGATGGCACGGCCGATGTGGCCCGGCGCGCCTTGGCCGCAGCCCCGGCGGGCTGGCAGGGGCAAGTCATCGACCTTGCCGCCGGGTCAAAACCGCTGGCCCTGAATGCCGGGGACAGCGCCGCGCAGCATGGAACCCGGGTCTATCTGGATGCAGATGTGATCGTTTCACCCGGGCTGATGGCCGCGCTTGCCGATGTGCTGGCCGCATCCGCCCCGCGTTACGCCAGTGGCACCCCGGTGATCCCCCCGGCCAGAACGGCGGTTACCCGGGCCTATGCCCGTTTCTGGCAGGGGCTGCCCTTCAACCAGACGGCCGCGCCGGGCTATGGTCTTTTTGCCGTGAATGCCGCCGGCCGCGCCCGGTGGGGCGCGTTTCCGGCCATCATTTCGGATGATACCTTCGTGCGGCTTCAGTTCACGCCCGAAGAACGGGTGCAGGTCGGCCAGACATATGAATGGCCGATGATCGAAGGCTTTGCCGCGCTGACGCGGGTGCGCCGGCGGCAGGACGCGGGGGTGCGGGAACTTCTGGCGCTGCACCCCGGCATCCTTTCGCGCGAGGCGAAGCCGCGCCTTGGCGCGGCCCGGCTGGCCGGCATGGCACTGCGCGATCCCTTGGGATTTGCCACCTATGCGGCCGTTTCACTGGCCGTGCGGGCGCGGCCCGGGGGCGGCGGCTTTACCCGCGGGCGCTAGGCTGCCGGCGTTACAGATCGAAGGTTGCAAAGACCGGCACATGGTCTGACGGCTGCGCCCACCCCCGGGCGCTGCGCAGGATGCGGCTGCCATGGGCGGCATTCGCGATATCGGGCGTGGCCCAGATGTGATCCAGCCGGCGCCCCTTGTCGGCCGCGTCCCAATCGGCGGCGCGATAGGACCACCAGCTGTAGAGCAGACCTTCGGGAATATCCTTGCGCGTCACGTCGACCCAGCCGCCAGCCTCACGCGTGGCTTCCAGATGCTCCACCTCGATCGGGGTGTGGCTGACGATCTTCAAAAGCGCCTTGTGGTTCCACACATCGTCTTCCCGGGGCGCGATGTTCAGATCGCCCACCAAGATCGACCTGTCCGGTTTTTCCCAGCGGCACCATTCGCGCATGTCCGTCAGGAAATCCAGTTTCTGCCCGAACTTCTCGTTCTGCTCACGGTCGGGAATATCGCCCCCCGCCGGAACATAGCAGTTGTGGATCGTGACCCCGTTTTCAAGCCGGGCCGCCACATGCCGAGCATGGCCCATGCGGGCGAAATCACGGTCACCTGCATCCATGATCGGCAGCTTTGAAAGGATGGCTACCCCGTTGTAGCCCTTTTGCCCCCGCGCGACCATGTAGCGGTAGCCAAGCGCCTGAAACTGTTCGACCGGGATCTTTTCCACCGGGCTTTTGCATTCCTGAAGGCACAGGATATCGGGCGCCTCTTCCGCCATCAGGCGGGCCACCAGACCTTCGCGCAGGCGGACAGAGTTGATGTTCCAGGTGGCGAGGGTAAAGGGCATCGGCACGCTCTTCGGCTGAAGGGACTTTGCGTGACCCTATCCCGGGGCCGGGAAAAGTGCCACCCAATGCGGGCCCGAATCCCCGCCCACCCCGGGCAAAAGAAAAAGGCCCGGCTGCGTGTGCAGTCCGAGCCAGGTCCAACAGGGAGGTACGAACAAAATCCTACAGAACCCCCGGCCCGTCCTTGACTCAAATCAAATATCTCAGGCTCGGCAATTTGAAAAAAAGGCCGGGCATTGCGCCCGGCCAGGTCCAACAGGGAGGTGTCATGCCATAACCCCGACATGACAAGGGGAACTTCTGTCACCAGTATTACCAAGAACGGTATATAAATGGTGAATGGGGCATCAATAAGACCTTAGGCGACCAATCTGTATCCACCACTTTCCGTGACCAGCAGCCGCGCATTTGCGGGATCAGGTTCGATCTTCTGGCGAAGGCGATAGATATGGGTTTCTAGCGTATGGGTCGTTACCCCGGCGTTATAGCCCCAGACCTCGTGCAGAAGAACATCGCGGGGAACCACGCCCGATTGCGCGCGGTAAAGGAACTTCAGGATATTCGTTTCCTTTTCGGTCAGGCGGATCTTCTTTTCCTTTTCATCCAGCAGCAATTTCTGTGCCGGTTTGAAAGTATAGGGCCCCAACTGAAAGATGGCGTCTTCGGATTGTTCGTGCTGGCGCAGTTGCGCCCGGATACGGGCCAGAAGAACCGGGAACTTGAAGGGCTTGGTCACATAATCATTCGCGCCCGCATCAAGGCCCAGAATGGTATCGGCATCACTGTCATGGCCCGTCAGCATCAGGATCGGGCATTTCACGCCCACCTTGCGCATCCGGCGACACAATTCACGGCCATCGGTATCTGGCAGGCCCACATCAAGGATCACAAGGTCATAGATGGCAGCCTTGGCCTTTTCCATCCCCTCGGCGCCCGAAGCAGCTTCGAACACATCGAAATCCTCGGTCATCACCAGTTGTTCCGACAACGCCTCGCGCAGGTCATCGTCGTCATCCACCAGAAGGATCTTGCGAAGCTGGGCCATGTCCGTTGCGCCTCCGTTCTTGTCTCGCATCAGAAATGCGCGCCGATCCGGGCTGCCGCAAGAATTGCGACGGCTGGCTCACGCGGTCGTGTCGGGGGACGGGGATATGTTTCAATTCCCGGTTCCGCCCGCTAGAAGAAAGTGGCAGAAGGTTTGCTCATGTTGCTTGGCCCCACCATACCCGAACGCCTGAACCGCGCCAGAACGGACCTTCGCATGGGGGTGCCGGTGGTTCTGGCATCACCCGGGCAATCGGCGCTTGTCGTTGCTGTCGAGGCGATTGATGGCGACAGGCTGGCCACATTGCGCAGCCTTGGCACGCCGGAACTGGCGCTGACCGCGCGCCGGGCGGAAACGCTGAAGGCGCGGGCCTATGATGGCGATCTGGCCCGCCTTGTGGTGCCGCCCGATGCGGGGCTGGAATGGTTGCGCGCCATGGCCGATCCGGCGGATGACCTGCGGGTGCCGATGAAAGGCCCCTTCACCAGCCTCCGCGATGGCCCTGCCGATCTGCACCGCGCGGCGCTGCAACTGATCAAATCGGCGCATCTTCTGCCAGCCGCGCTGCTGCTGCCGGTGGCGGACGGGCGGGCGCTGGCGGCGGAACAGTCACTGACCTACATCCCCCTGCCCGAGGCAACCCCGGCGCTCACCGCACTTTCAGTGATGCGAGAGGTCACCTCCGCCCGCTTGCCGATGGCGGCCAGCCGGGCGGGCCGGGTGCATATCTTCCGCCCCGAACAGGGCACCGAAGACCATTACGCGATCGAGATCGGCCAGCCGGATCGGGCAAAACCGGTGCTGGCCCGGCTTCATTCGGCCTGTTTTACCGGCGATGTTCTGGGCAGTCTGAAATGCGATTGCGGGCCACAACTTCGCGCTGCGCTGGCGCAGATGGGGGCAGAGGGGGCCGGCGTTCTGCTGTACCTGAACCAGGAGGGGCGCGGGATTGGACTGGCCAACAAGATGCGCGCCTATTCCTTGCAGGATCAGGGATTTGACACGGTCGAGGCCAATCACCGTCTGGGGTTCGAGGATGATGAGCGCGATTTCCGCATCGGTGCCGATATCCTGCGGCGAATGGGGTTTCATTCCGTGCGGCTGCTGACCAACAACCCCCGGAAGATGGCGATGATGGAAAGCTGCGGGCTGAAGGTGGTGGAGCGGGTGCCGCTGAAGGTAGGCGAAACGCAGGAAAACGCGGGCTATCTGGCGACCAAGGCCGCCAAGTCGGGGCATCTGTTGTGAAGGCCGCCGATATTGTCGTGACGGCGCAGGGCGCGCGCTTCATGGGCCGCCAATTTCCCTGCGCCATCGGCCGGGGCGGCATCGTTCCGGCGGCGCAAAAGCGCGAAGGCGATGGCGCCACCCCTGCGGGCGAACATCGACTGGTTGGAATGCTTTACAACCCCGCCCGCCTGCCCCGCCCGGCTGACTGGGCCCTGCCCGTTTCCCATGCTGACCGATGGTCGGATGATCCGCGAGACCCCGACTATAACCTGATGGTGCGCCTGCCCCACCGCTTTGGCCACGAAAGGCTGTGGCGGGCCGATCCGCTTTATGACCTGATCCTGTTGACCGACTGGAACTGGCCCGAGGCAGAGCCGGGCCGGGGATCTGCCATCTTTGTCCACAGCTGGCGCAGGCCGCGCTTTCCCACCGCAGGTTGCGTGGCCTTTGCCCGGAAAGACCTGTTGTGGATCGCCCCCCGTATCCGCCATCAGACCCGCCTGATCGTTCGCGGATAAGCGAAACGAAATACTTTCCAAAGCGCTTTGGGGGCCTTATCCTTTCCACTCGCGCCCGGTTGCGGCACAAAGGGGGGGGGATAATCATGGCCAAGGCCTTGCCATCGGCAGAGGATGATCTGTTCGAGCTGCGGCTCGAACGCTCGGCGCCCGATCTTTGGCCCATGCTTCAGGGGCTTTACGGCCATCTGCCGGATTACCCGGTGTTTCAGGCCCGGCTGCTGAAGGTGCTGAAGAAGGGCTGGAAAGACCGTCCCGCCGCCCTGAAACGGCTGGATCTGAAGCGCGATCTGGAACCGGACTGGTTTCAGCGTCCCGATATGGCCGGGTATGTGTTCTATATCGACCGCTTTGCCGGCACCCTGCGCGGGGTTCTGGAAAAGCTGGATTATCTGCAAGACCTTGGCATCAGCTATGTGCATTTCATGCCCTGCCTGAAGCCGCGGCCGGGGGACAGCGATGGCGGCTATTCGGTCATGGATTACCGTCAGATCAACCCCGCCTATGGCACGATGGCCGATTTCGAGGCGGTAACAACCGCGCTGCGCGACCGGGGCATTTCAGTCTGCATCGATCTGGTTCTTAACCACACGGCCAAGGAACACGCCTGGGCCCGCAAGGCGGCAAAGGGCAACAAGACCTATCAGGATTACTACCTGATGTTCGATGACCCCGATCTGCCCCGTCGCTATTCCGAAACGCTGATCGAGGTCTTTCCCGATAACGCGCCGGGCAATTTCACCCATTACCCCGATTTCGGCAAATGGGTCTGGACCACCTTTAACGAACACCAGTGGGATCTGAACTGGGCCAATCCGCAGGTCTTTCTGGAAATCGTCGAGGTGATGCTGTTTCTGGCCAACCGGGGCGTCGATGTGCTGCGGCTGGATGCGGTGGCCTTCATGTGGAAGCGGATGGGCACCCGCTGCCAAAGTGAGCCCGAGGTTCACATGCTGCTTCAGGCACTGCGGGCCTGTTCACGCATCGCGGCACCGGCGCTGATCCATCTGGAGGAAGCCATCGTCGCGCCTTCGGAAATGCTGCCCTATCTGGGCCGCGGCCAGCATGATGGCAAGGAAGGCAACCTTGCCTATCACAACAGCCTTATGGTGCAGTTCTGGTCGGCGCTGGCCACCCGAGATACCCGGATGATGACCGAAGTGCTGCGCACCCACTTTCCCGAAACGCTGCGCAATGCGACCTATGCCACCTATATCCGCTGTCACGATGATATCGGCTGGGCAGT
>JALQTL010000472.1 GCA_023260935.1 Paracoccaceae bacterium | reverse complement strand
CGCGATGATGGGCGACGAAAAGAAACTCTACATCAAAACCTATGGCTGTCAGATGAATGTCTATGACAGCGAGCGTATGGCCGAGGCCATGGGCGCGCAGGGCTATGTCAGCACAGACACGCCAGAAGACGCCGACATGATCTTGCTGAACACCTGCCACATCCGCGAAAAGGCAGCCGAAAAAGTATATTCCGAACTGGGCCGCTTCAAAGGATTAAAGGCCGCCCGGCCAGACCTGAAAATTGGTGTTGCGGGCTGCGTGGCCCAAGCCGAGGGCGAAGAAATCATGCGCCGCCAGCCGCTGGTGGATTTGGTTGTTGGGCCGCAAAGCTACCACCGCTTGCCCGCGCTCGAGGCGCGCGCGCGCCAAGGTGAACGCGCAATCGACACCGATTTCCCCGAAGAAGACAAATTCGAGGTTCTCAAAACCCGGCCCAAAGCGGCGCGTGGCCCCACCGCTTTTTTGACGGTGCAGGAAGGCTGCGACAAATTTTGTGCGTTCTGCGTGGTGCCCTCTACCCGCGGCGCCGAGGTCAGCCGCCCCGTGGCGCGCATTCTGGCCGAGGCGCAGGATCTGGTCAGCCGCGGGGTGCGCGAGATCACGCTTCTGGGCCAGAACGTCAATGGCTATCACGGTGCGGGCGAAGGCGGCGGCGACTGGACACTGGGCCGGCTGATCCGCCGCTTGGCCACGATCGATGGGCTGGACCGTATCCGCTATACCACCAGCCATCCCAACGATATGGATGATGACCTGATCGCCGCCCATGGCGATGTTCCCCAGTTGATGCCCTATCTGCATCTGCCGGTGCAATCGGGCAGCGATCGCATCCTGAAGGCGATGAACCGCAAGCACACCCGCGACAGCTATTTGCGCCTGATCGACCGGATCCGGGCTGCGCGGCCCGACATTCTGCTGTCCTCCGATTTCATCGTGGGCTTTCCCGGGGAAAGCGACCGCGATTTCGAGGATACGCTGGATCTGATCCGTCAGGTCGGTTTTGGCGCGGCCTTCAGTTTCCGCTATTCCGCCCGCCCCGGCACGCCGGCGGCCGAAAAGCCTTCGGTCGATGCGGCGATTGCGGACGAAAGGTTGCAGATCCTGCAAGCGCTGATCACAGAACAGCAGAAAGCCTGCCAGCAGGCCATGGTGGGCCGGCAGGTAGGCGTGCTTTATGAAAAGCCCGGGCGCATGCCGGGGCAGATGGTCGGCAAGTCTGACCACCTGCACGCGGTCCATGTGAACGACCCCTCCGGTCGGGTGGGGGAGCTGGTTCAGGTGCGCATCTCAGCTTCGGCGTCCAACTCTTTGTCGGCAGACCGGATTTCGTGATCGCCCCCGTGGCGGGGCGGTTTTGCCCGTTTCCAGATGGCCAACAATCCGCCCCTTGGGCCGCAAGATGTTGTTGTGGTTTTTGCGTGAAACGCGACATCAATGTGTCATCGGTACCAGAATCCGCTTTACTTCACGGGTTCGCGACGGCAAACCTTTTGTCCATAGATTGCAGTATATGTATAATGAAAGGGGCTGCTGCTGTGGAACGGTTTTCCAAGGCGATGCGGATGGTCCTGGGGGGGGGCGGCGCTAGCATTCGGTCTGTCGGCAACGGCAGCCATGGCGCAAGACACCCCCGAGGTCACAGGCAAGATCGAATGGGGCGTATGGATTGACGATGACGGCTGCATGCACTGGTGGGCCGATGGCGGGCTGGAAGGCTACATGGTGCCCCGCCGCAACCCCAAGACTGGCAAGCCGGTGTGTCTGAAGAAGAACACCTGCCTTGTCGAAAATACCGATACCCTGTTCGCCACCGACAGCGCAAAGCTGACAGCGGCCGGGCGTGACAGGCTGCGGTCGTTCTTCCAGAAGGCCGGTGCCTTTGGCTATGCCATCTATGGCCATACCGACAGCCGCGCCTCTGATGAATACAACATGCGCCTGTCGCAGCGCCGCGCGGCGGCCGTGGCATCGGTCGCCCGCTCGACCGGGGCGCATGTGGAACGCGAGATCGGCTATGGCGAACGCCAGCCGGTTGCTTCGAACAGCACGGCGGCAGGAATGCAGAAGAACCGCCGTGTCGAAGTCGTCTGCTATCGGTGGTGAGGGCGTCATGAGCATTTTCAAGATCACAGCCGCCCTGTCTGCAACCGCCTTTCTGGCCGGCTGCGTGACCAACGAAAGCTTCGAAGGAACCGAACGCTATCGCGGGGCAGACTCTGTCATCGCCACGGGCCAGGACCAGGGGCAGGATACGGGCGTGCTGCGCAACGGCCATGCCGCCATCGCCTATGATCCCGATGGCTGCCAGAACTGGATCATGGATGATGGGCTGGAAGGCTATTCCACCCCACGCTACGACCCGGTTTCGGGCCTGCCAGTGTGCAATGATCGCTACCCGCCGGGAACGGTGATCCGCAACTATCAGACGGGCACCGAAGGCATCAAGGATCGCGTCTCGGGGCACGGTATCCGCACCGTGGTGTGGACGCTCCCCAGCCTTGCTCCGGGTGCAGAGGCGGTTTATCACGTCAGCGTAGAGGCCGTTGATGACCTATCGGATGGCGATGCCG
>JALQTL010000470.1 GCA_023260935.1 Paracoccaceae bacterium | reverse complement strand
CTTTCACCTTGATCGAATAAAACAGCATCAGCACAAACACGCCAATAGCCATGCCCATAGTGATGTTGGGGTCCGTTGAGGGCACAATTTTCTGATACTCGACCCCGGCCAACATCAAAGTGTGGGGGATTAGATCGACCGGGATCAGGTCCATCAAGTTCATCAGAAATACCCAGACAAAAATCGTCAGCGCCAATGGTGCGATCAGCGGATTGCGCCCATGAAAGGTGTCTTTCACAGTGCCGTCGACAAACTCGACGATCATTTCAACGAAGTTCACCAGCCCTGTTGGCACACCAGAGGTAGCGCGAACGGCTACGCGGCGAAACAGCCAGCAAAAAATAATGCCCAGTCCGACTGACCAGATCATGGAGTCGACATGGATAGCGTTGAAACCCATGGCGGTAATTTCATCCGCGCCGTGCGCCATGGTCCATTGACCACCCGCCTGGACTACGCTGCCGTCATATCGCTCAAAGCCTTCCGGTAACTTGCCATAGGTCAAGTTGGTCAGGTGGTGAACGATGTATTCCGATACGGTCTGACTGTCGCCATTTGCCGCCATTGTTTCTCGCGTACTCCCGGGCCCTAAGAGCCTCTAGTTTCCCGCGTGTCCGCCACGCGTCGTTCTGTTGTTGCCAATGCGCCCGCTAGGGCACCTTTTCCCGCTGTCGTTGCAGCCACACCAAGATAAGGGGTGGACCTACCACACCTATGACACTGCCCAACAACACCGGCAGCGGTTCACTTGCTGGCCGCAGCGCAAACAGCGCTGCGAAACCCATTCCCGCAAGGGTGGGCATCCAGTGCAGGTTCAGCGGCGCAAGATCAGCCGCCGTCAGCACCGCCACCACACCGGGCAGGGCACGCGCCGCATCGGCATTGATCGATTTCACACGGGCATGGGCATAGGGGCTGCGGACGAAGTCGCCAAACAGCATGCCGGGCATCTTGATGTCATCGACATAATTACCCTTGCCTTGGGTAAAGCGCACGTCTTCAACCCGCTTGCGCGATGATCCAAGGCCTTTCAGCTTTTCGATCCGTTCGTCACGGGTGGGGGACTGATCGTTCATTCCGCGGCCTCCTTTGCGTTCAGTTCGGCGGCCGCGGCCAGTATGGATTTCACGATGTTCTGATAGCCGGTGCAGCGGCACAGGTTGCCCGCCATGCCAAAGCGCACCTCTTCTTCGGTCGGGTTGGGAATTTCCTGAAGCAGTCGGTGTGCGCGGGTGATCATGCCAGGGGTGCAGTAGCCGCATTGCAGCCCGTGATGTTCGCGGAAACTGCGTTGCAGGGCATGAAGCGCATCGGGCGCGCCCAGCCCTTCGATCGTCGTGATCTCTGCCCCGTCGGCCTGCGCAACGAAAAGGGTGCAGGCCTTCACCGATTTGCCGTTCATATCCACCGTGCAGGCGCCGCAATGGCTGGTTTCGCAGCCGATATGCGGGCCGGTGATGCCAAGGCGTTCGCGCAACGTATGGATCAGCAATTCCCGCGGTTCGGCCAGAATGTCGTGCACTTCGCCGTTCACTGTCAGGCTGATCTGCATCTTCTTTCCCATGTGCTTCCCCTTCCTCAGGCCCGCGACCATGCGCGGGCGATGGCGCGGGCAAGGATGACCCCTGCCACATGGCGCTTGAAATCGATCGGGCCGCGGTTGTCCTGCTGAGGATCGATGTCGCCCAGCATGGCCGCAACAGATTGCATCACGGCCTCTGCCCCGCAGGTGCTGCCCACCAGTGCGGCCCCTGCCGCTTCAGACCAGACCGGCGTGTCGGAAAGGTTGGTCATGGCAATCGACGCCCCGGCCACGGTGCCGCCGGATTTCGTCAACTGAACCGCCGCAGCGGCGGTGGCGTAATCGCCGATCTTGCGCTTTTGCTTTTCATAGGCAAAGCCGCCGGCGGGTGGCGCGAAGGTGATCTGCGTCAGGATCTCGTCATCCGACCTCTCGGTCATATAGGCTGAATGGTAGAAATCGCGCGCTGCCACATCGCGGCTGCCATCCGGGCCCACCAGCGTGAAGCGCGCGTTCAGGCATTGCATCAGCCCCGGCATGTCATTGCCCGGGTCGCCATTGGCCACGTTGCCCCCGACGGTTCCCATGTATCGCACCTGCGGATCGGCGATTTGCAGCGCTGCTTCGCGCAGGATGGGCGCGGCAGTTGCCAGCCCGTCATGGGCGATCAATTCGGCTTGGGTGACAAGGGCGCCAATGGTGATGGCAGAGCCTGTGACCCTGATCCCCTTCAACTCGTCCAGGTTCTGAAGATCGACCAGATGCCCGATCTGGGCCATGCGCAGCTTCATCATCGGAATCAGGCTGTGCCCGCCCGCGATGACCCGCGCCTCATCCCCGTATTCGGTCAAGATGCCGATGGCTGACGCAAGGTCACCCGGCCGATGATATTCGAAGGCCGAAGGTATCATGTGTTCCTCCCAACATGCGTCCCTTTGTGCGTCGTGGTCGCGCACTTGGGGCAAACGCTATGCCGGTCGGCGCCGGAGTTGAGAGGTGGCAAACGAAACGGGCCGCGAATTGCACGAATTGCGAAATGCTTTCACGAATGGCGAAAGGATCAGACGCCAAGGGCTAGGCGCAGATCGGCCAGCCGCGCCCGGCTGACGGGCACGCGCAGATTCTGGTCCCCTTCCACATGGCAGATGCCGGTGTCCTTGGTGCGTTCGAACCGGGTCACGCGGGCAGGGTTCAGCAGATAGCTGCGATGCACCCGCAAGAAACCCGCCGCGGCAAGCCGTTCTTCCGCTTCGGAAATCGACCATGGGCAGAACAGGCTTTCCGCGCCCTTGTGCAGGATGGTGTAATGCCCTTCTGCCCGGATTGCCGAAATCTCGGCCGGGCCCAGAAAGAAGGTGCGCCCTTCGCGTTCATGGGGAATCCGGGCCGCGCCGGGCGGGGGGGCTGTTGCCATGGGCGGTTCGGGGGCGGGGCTTGGGGGGCGCGCGGGCTGTGGCAAGGGCTGGTCGGTTGCGGTATCGGGCGCGAAGGTGGCGCCGGTCAGCAGAAAGGCCGCCGAAATCAGGAAGGCGGCCAGCGTCACGAACAGCGCCAAGGCCTCGTTCCCGATGACGGGGCCGGCAAGGCCCGAACCCTCGTCCGCCACAAAACCAGTGCCTGCCATGGCCAGAAAATGCACCATCACCACGGCAAGGCCAAAGCCAAGGGTGCCCAGCAGGATATTGCGCCGCCCCCTTTCGGAATAGGCCAGTCGGATGGCCAGCACCGACAGCACGACCGATGCGATCAGTGCACCCGCAACGCCGGGCAGGGTATGGACGGGCCGGCACAGCTCTATCCCCGACATCCCGATGTAATGCATCATCGAAATGCCCAGTCCGATGATGGCCCCCGACAGATTCATGCTGCCAGCGGATCGGGGCCGGAAGTGCAGGATCAGCAGTGCAAGCCCTGTCAGCAGGATGGCGACAAGAGCCGAGATCAGCGTGATCAGCGCATCATAGAAATACAGGATCGGCAGTTGCAGTCCCAGCATGGCCACGAAATGCATCGACCAGATGCCGCCGCCCAAGGCGACCGCGGCCATCGACACCACGGCCTTGCGCCGCGGCACATCCAGCCGCAATGCGCCCCGCGTCAGGGACAGGCCGGTAAACCCTGCCATCAGGGCGATGGCAAAGGATGGTGCTCGCACCTTAACCAAACGACTCAAAGAATTGCTGGAGGAAGGTAAGTTCTTTGGGGGGTATGAGTTGAGAGGTGTTCAAGGTAAAAAGGGCAACTCTAGATCCAATGATTATCTACAGTTACGAGAAATTGTGCCTGCTGACAATGCGATCGTATTGGAAGCCCAGCTGGGAAGCGCGATGTCTAGATGGAGATACTTGCTCCATTGCC
>JALQTL010000377.1 GCA_023260935.1 Paracoccaceae bacterium | reverse complement strand
AACGTGACGGGCGGCTTTACGGGCGCGGCACCTGCGACATGAAGGGATATGACGCGCTGGCGATCTGGGCCTTGGTCGAGGCGCGGCACCGCGGCGTGACGCGGCCCTTGCAACTGGCGCTGTCCTATGACGAAGAGGTGGGCTGCACCGGCGCCCCGCCGATGATTGCCGCGATGCAGGGCGTGCTGCCGCAGGCGCAGGCCGCGATCATCGGCGAACCCAGCCGGATGAAATGCGTGAACGGCCACAAGGGCGGCGCGGGCTACCGCGTGCAGGTCAGGGGGTATGAGGTTCATTCCTCGCTTCTGCCCGAAGGTGTCAGCGCCATCATGGAAGCGGCCCGCCTGATCCAGTGGATCAACGACCGCAACGCCGAAACGGCCTCGGCCCCGCGCGGGCCGGTGGCGGCCCTGTTCCACCCGCCTTTCACCACCCTTCATTCGGGCATGATCAAGGGCGGCACCGCCCATAACATCACCGCCGGGAATTGCGATTTCGTCATGGAATTCCGCGTGGTGCCGGGTGACAGCAAGGCAGACTGGATCGCGCGGTGGGAGGCAGAGGTGGCCCGGGTCGAAGCCGCGATGAAGGCCGTGCGCCCCGAGGCGGCGATCCATCTGGAGCGCTTCTTCGAACTGCCCCCCCTGACGCCCGAAGACAACGGCCCGGCCGAAGCACTGGTGCGACGGTTGACAGGCGACAACGGCACCCATGTCGTCAGCTATGGCACCGAAGCCAGCCAGTTTCAGGAAGCGGGATATTCGGCCGTGGTCTGCGGCCCGGGTGATATCGCGCAGGCCCATCAGGCCGATGAATATCTGGAGGTTTCCGAATTCCGCGCCGGTCAGGCTTTCATGGAAAGGCTGCTGTCGGAACTGGCATGACCTTCCCCTTCACGCTGGACGCTCCACCACGATTTGCCGGGCCGCTGCCGCAGGCGGCCGATGTTGTCATCATTGGGGGCGGGGTCATCGGCGTGATGACGGCGCTGTATCTGGCACAGGCGGGCGAGCGTGTGGTGCTGGTGGAAAAGGGCCGGATCGCCGCCGAACAATCCAGCCGCAACTGGGGCTGGGTGCGCCAGCAGGGGCGCGATCCGGCCGAATTGCCGATCATGATGGAATCGATGCGCCTGTGGCAGGGCCTTGCGCAGCGTCTGGGCGAAGGGCTGGGGTTTCGCCAGACAGGGGTGATGTATCTGGCCGAAAGCGATGACGATCTGGCCGGGCATGAACGCTGGCTTGCGATAGCCCGCGGCCACGGGCTTGACACGCGGATGCTGTCGCGCGCGGGTGTCGAGGCGATGCTGGGCACCGCCGCGGCTTGGAAGGGCGCGCTTTTCACCCCTTCGGACGCCCGCGCCGAGCCCGTGGTGGCGGTGCCGATGCTGGCCGGTTTGGCGGTCTCGGAAGGGGCCGTTCTGGTGGAACATTGCGCCGCAAGGGCCCTTGATCTGGCGGCGGGCCGGGTGGCGGGTGTGGTGACAGAGTCCGGCACCATCCGCACGGGCCGGGTGCTGGTGGCGGCGGGCGCGTGGTCGCGGCTGTTTCTGGGCGCACATGGGCTGGCCCTTCCGCAACTGGCGGTGCTGGCCAGTGTCGCGGCTACCGAACCGATGCCTCAGATCTTTCCCGGCGCGGCGGCGGACGGCCAATTCGCCTTTCGCAGACGGGCAGATGGCGGCTATAGCCTTGCCCCGGGCGCCGAGCATGATTTCTTCATCGGCCCCGATGCCTTTCGCAGCTTTGGCAAGTATCTGTCCGTTCTGAAAAAGGATTTCCGCTCCACCCATTTCCGCCCTGCGGCCCCGAAAGGCTATCCCGATGCCTGGGGAACGCCGCGCCGGTGGGGCGGGGAAAGCCCGTTCGAAAGCTGCCGCATCCTGAACCCTGCGCCCAATATGGCCACCATCGGCCGCGTGCAGGAAAGCTTTGCCCGCGCCTTTCCCGGCCTTGGCCGGCCCCGGCTGAAAACCGTCTGGGCCGGGATGATCGACACGATGCCCGATGTGGTGCCGGTGGTGGATCATGCCGCAAGCATCCCCGGCCTGACCATCGCCACGGGGATGAGCGGGCACGGCTTCGGCATCGGCCCGGGCATGGGCCGGCTGCTGGCCGATCTGATGTGCGGCCGCGCGCCCGGACATGATCTTGCCCGGTTCCGCCTGTCACGCTTTTCCGACGGATCGAAGATCGACCTTGGCCCCAGCCTGTAGCGCGGCTTTACCCCTGCGCCAAAGCCCGCTATCAGGCCGGCCTGTCGAAAGGGGCCTGCCATGACCGCCACCGCCTGCGGGCTTGATTTCGGAACGTCGAATTCGACGCTGGGCGTTGGGGGGCGGCTGGTTGCGCTGGAGGGGGCGGCCGTCACCCTGCCATCGGCGGTGTTCTGGGAAGCCGATGGCGGGTCGCCGCGCTTTGGCCGGGCGGCCATCGCCGCCTATCTGGAGGGGGAAGATGGCCGGCTTCTGCGCGGGTTGAAATCCACCCTCGGGTCGGGGCTGGTGCAGGAGCGCACCCGGGTCGGTGCCCGGTCGGTCAGCTTTCGCGAGGTTCTGGCGCGTTTCATCGGACATATGAAAACCCGCGCCGAAACCGTGCTGGGTGGCCCGCTGACCCAGGTGGTGATGGGCCGGCCGGTGCATTTCGTTGATGACGATCCGCAAGCCGACAGGGCTGCCGAACAGGTGCTGGCCGATATCGCGCGTGATCTGGGCTTTGCTGAAGTTACCTTTCAATACGAACCGATCGCGGCGGCGCTGGATTATGAAACCACCGTCAGCGCCGAGGAACTGGTGCTGATCGTCGATATCGGCGGCGGCACCTCTGATTTCTCGATCCTGCGGGTGGGGCCGGGTCGGGCGCGGCTGGCGGACCGGGCGGCCGATATCCTTGCCAATGACGGCATCCGTCTGGGCGGAACGGATTTCGACCGCCAGTTTTCGCTGGCCGAGGTGATGCCCGACCTTGGCTATCTTGCCCCAACCATGGGCGGGCAGGGCGTGATGCCGCGGCATTACTATCTTGATCTGGCGACTTGGCACCGGATCAACACGCTTTATGGCGACAGGGTGATGGCAGACATGAAGGCGCTGCGCCGCCAGATCGACGCACCGGAGCTGCTGGACAGGATGATCCGGGTGCTGGAAGTCCGGCATGGTCATGCCTTGGCGATCGAGGTGGAGCGCGCCAAGATCGCGCTTTCCCATGACGATGCGACGCGGCTGATGTTGCGGGCGCTGACGGGCGGGGCCAATCCCGTCGTCACGCGCGCAAGGCTGGAAGCGGCCCTTGCCGG
>JALQTL010000291.1 GCA_023260935.1 Paracoccaceae bacterium | reverse complement strand
CAGGATGGCACGGTGAACCTGATTGGTGCCGGCCAGATTTTCGTAAGCTGCGGCAATGACCGTGCGGTGGGTGTCCTCCAGCCGGTCCAGCCGGTTTTCCAGCCGCTCCATCGCAATGCCGCGCAGATCGACGATGTTGGACCCCATCGCCCGCTCGTTCGCGCCGATCAGGGCGGTCATCACGTCGCGGTCTTCCAGAATCCGCTCTGGCTCTGCGATGATGCGATCGCGCATGTCTTGTTCGATCATGGAAACACTGCCCGGTTCTTCTTTCCGATTTTGCGGCAAACATAGCGGAAAGGGGCAAAGGCGGGAAAGGGTTTCCTTTCGTGCCGGTGCGATGAACGGGCATTCTGGCGGCCGGCTGTATCTGATATGCCGCGCCTGGAAAGGGAGGCGGTCGATGGATGGGCTTTTGATCCTTTATACGGGGGGCACGATCGGCATGGTTCCTGGGCCGCTGGGGCTTGCCCCCGGCGCGGGTGTGCTGGAGGCGGCATTGACGCGGATGTTGCCGCAAGACCTGCCCGTGGCGATCGAACGCTTCGATCCGCTGCTGGACAGTGCCGATGTCGGCCCGGCGGACTGGAACCGCATGCTGGACAGGATCGAGCGCTGGACGGGGCAGGGCGTGATCGTGGTGCATGGGACCGATACCATGGCTTTTACCGGGGCGGCGCTGTCCTCGGCGCTGGGGGAGCCGCGCGGGCCTGTGGTGCTGTGCGGATCGATGGTGCCGCTGGGGCAGGGCGGCGATGCCGAGGCAAATCTGGCACTGGCGCTGCATGCGGCCCGGACGGCGGCGCCCGGTGTCTGGCTGGCGTTTGCGGGCAAGGTGATGCCGGGGGCGGGGCTGGTCAAGCATGACAGTCACGGTGCCGATGCCTTCCGGTCGAGTCCGCAGCAGCCGTTCAACCCGCCCGCGCGCCGGTTTGCAGACCGGCGGCTTGCGGTGCTGACGCTGACGCCCGGCATCCCGGCGGCGGCGGTGCGGGCGATGCTGGCGGAACTGGATGGCGCTGTGCTGCGGGTTTTCGGGGCGGGCACGATGATGGCGGATGCGGCGCTTCAGTCGGTGCTGGCCGATGCCGTGGCGCGGGGCTGCCGCCTGCGCGCGGTCAGCCAATGCGAGGCCGGGGGGGTGGTGCCCGCCGCCTATGCCGCGGGGGCAGGTCTTTGGGCTGCCGGGGTGGAAAGCGGCGGGGCCGAAACGCCGGAACTGGCGCTGGCGCGGCTGTGGCTGGCGCTTTCCTGACCGCGGGCAAAAAAGGGCGCCCGGTCAGGCGCCCCTTTGAAAAGCGTGACCGGCGGGCCGGTTACAGGATTTTCTGGCCGGTCTTGGCCCAGTCGGCCATGAACTGTTCCAGCCCCTTGTCGGTCAGGATGTGGTTGGCCATCTGCTTGATCACCGCGGGCGGCGCGGTCATCACATCGGCACCGATCAGGGCGCAATCCTTGGCGTGGTTCACCGTGCGGACCGAGGCCGCAAGGATCTGGGTCTTGAAGTCATAGTTGTCATAGATCGTGCGGATGTCGCCGATCAGGTCCAGCCCGTCGAGGTTGATATCGTCGAGCCGCCCGATGAAGGGCGAGATGAAGGTGGCCCCCGCCTTGGCCGCCAGCAGCGCCTGATTGGGGCTGAAGCAAAGGGTGACGTTGACCATGAAACCGTCGCCCGACAGCACTTTGCAGGCCTTCAGCCCGTCCCATGTCAGCGGCACTTTCACCGCGATGTTCGGGGCGATGGCGGCCAGCTTGCGGCCCTCGGCAATCATCTCGTCAGCCTTCAGCGCCACCACTTCGGCCGAAACCGGGCCCGCGACGATGCCGCAGATCTCTTTCGTGACTTCCAGAATGTCGCGCCCCGATTTCAGGATCAGGGAGGGATTGGTGGTCACACCATCGACCATGCCAAGGTCGTTCAGTTCGGCAATTGCCGCCACATCGGCGGTATCCACAAAGAATTTCATCGCAAGCGTCCTTCGATGGGTTGCGGGGGGTTCGGGCGGGGTTTACCCCAAAGCGAAGCGGAACGAAAGAGTGGTGTGAGCGCTAACAGTGGCCGAACGTGTCTATGCCGAAGGGGACTGTGTGGGCGTTCTGACCACCGAACCGCTGGGGCGGTCGGGTCTGGGGGTGCTGGATTACCGCGCCCCTGCGGGGGGATGCGGTGACGGCGATTTCGTCGAGGTGCCGCTTGGCCCCCGCAGTGTGCTGGGGGTAGTCTGGGGCAGGGGCGAGGGCAAGTTCGATCCCGCCCGGCTGCGTGCCATTGCCCGGGTGCTGGATGCGCGCCCGATGCGCGCTGAATTGCGCAGCTTTCTTGCCCGCGCGGCTGATTACACGCTGACCCCGCTGCCGGCGATGCTGCGGCTGGCCACCCGGGCGCCGGGGTTGATGGAGGGGGCGGCTACCCGCCGGGTCTACCGGCTGACGGGTGTGGTGCCGAACCAGTTGACCGATGCGCGTTTTCGCGTGGTCGAGGCGCTGCGGGCCTATGGCGGGGCGGCGGTGACGCTTTCGGAACTGGCAGAGGCTGCGGCTTGCGGGCCCTCGGTGATCAAGGGGCTGGTCAGGCTGGGCGTGATCTCGGAAGAGGAGGCGCCGAAAGATACCCCTTTTCCGCCCCTGAAACCGGTCGGCAGCCATAGCCTGATGGGGGATCAGGTCGCCGCGGGGGATGCGCTGGTGGCGGCGGTGGCGATGGGGGGCTATTCCTGCACGCTGCTGAAGGGCGTGACCGGATCGGGCAAGACCGAAGTTTATCTGGAGGCGGTGGCCGAATGCCTGCGGCAGGGGCGGCAGGCGCTGGTGCTGCTGCCCGAAATTGCGCTGACGGCCGATTTCCTGACCCGGGTGCAGGCGCGCTTTGGCGCCCGCCCGGCGGAATGGCATTCGGGTGTGACGATGACCGAACGCCGCCGGGTGTGGCGGATGGTGGCCGAAGGGGGCGCGTCATTCGTTGTGGGCGCGCGCTCGGCGCTGTTTCTGCCGTTTCAGGATCTGGGGCTGATCGTGGTCGATGAGGAACACGACAGTTCGTACAAGCAGGAAGAGGGCGTGCTTTACAACGCGCGCGACATGGCGGTGCTGCGGGGCGCGATCTGTGGCGCGCCGGTGGTTCTGGCCAGTGCCACGCCGTCGCTGGAAACATGGTCCAATGTGGAAGCGGGCAAATATGCGCGCCTTGATCTGGGGGCGCGTTTTGGCGCGGCCGAGATGCCGCAGATGCAGGCCATCGATATGCGGGCCGAAAAGCTGCCTGCCGACCGCTGGATTTCGGCCCGGCTGGCGGCCGAGGTGAAGGCCCGGATCGACCAGGGTGAACAGGCGCTGCTGTTTCTGAACCGGCGCGGCTTTGCGCCGGTCACGCTGTGCCGGGCCTGCGGCAATCAGGTGGGCTGCGATGACTGCGATGCGCGGATGGTAGAGCACCGCTTTCTGAAGCGGCTGGTCTGCCATCAGTGCGGGGCGACAAAGCCCGTGCCGGTGGTCTGCCCGAGTTGCGGGGTGGAAGGGCGGATGGCGGCCGTAGGCCCAGGGGTGGAGCGACTGGCCGAAGAGGTGGGCGCGCTCTTTCCCCAGTCAAGGGTGGCGGTGCTGTCCTCGGACCTCTTCGGATCGGCCCGGGCGCTGAAGGAGCAGATCACGGCGATTGCCGAAGGGGCGGCCGATATCATCATCGGCACGCAGATCGTGGCCAAGGGGCACAACTTTCCGCTGCTGACGCTGGTGGGGGTGATCGATGCCGATCTGGGCTTGCAGGGGTCTGATCTGAGGGCTGCCGAGCGCACCTTTCAACTTATGCGGCAGGTGGCGGGGCGGGCGGGGCGTGCCGCCGGGCGGCGCGGCGTGGCGCTGTTGCAGACCCACCAGCCCGACCACCCGGTGATCCGCGCCATTCTGGGGGGCGATGAGGAAGCCTTCTGGGCCGCCGAGGCCGCCGAGCGCCGGGCGGCAGGCGTGCCGCCCTACGGGCGGATGGCGGGGATCGTGCTTTCCGGGCCGGATGTGGCGCAGGTCTTTGATTTCGGGGCGGAGCTGGCGCGGCGCGACGGCCCCTTGCGCCGGATCGGGGCGCAGGTCTTTGGACCCGCGCCCGCCCCGATCGCCCGGGTGCGCGGGCGTCACCGGGTACGGCTTCTGGTCAAGGCTGAAAAGGGCGCGCCCTTGCAGGGGGCGCTGGCCGAATGGGTGGGGCAGCTGAAGCTGCCGGCCAACCTGCGGTTGGCGATCGACATAGATCCCCAGAGCTTTCTGTAGCCGGCACACCCGGGGCGGGCGGCGGATGCCTCCGGCGGGAGTATTTGGAAAAGGTGCAATCCGGCAAGGCGGGGCTGCCTGTTGACGGGCGCCCGGACGGGTGCCATGCGCCGGGGGAATGCTGCATGCAAGGCTTGGCTTTTCCACGCGTTCAGGGTAGGCGGGCAGCAATCACTGGGATCGGGGTGCAACTCCCCGATGGCTCTTCCGGCCGCCGATCCGCCGGACAACCTGAACAAACCCCGATGCGAACAGATGTGCGCCCGATGCGGCCGCACAGCCGGGAACGGATTTGTCATGTTTTCTTTCCATACCTACCGCGACCAGTGGTTCGGCAATATCCGCCGCGACCTGCTGTCGGGCCTTGTCGTCGCGCTGGCGCTGATCCCCGAGGCCATCGCCTTTTCCATCATCGCCGGCGTTGACCCGAAGGTCGGGCTTTACGCCAGCTTTTCGATTGCCGTCATCACCGCCATCGCGGGCGGGCGACCCGGCATGATTTCCGCCGCCACCGCCGCCACGGCCGTGCTGATGGTGACGCTGGTGAAGGATCACGGGCTGCAATACCTGCTGGCCGCCACCGTTCTGGCGGGGCTGCTGCAAATCGGCATGGGGCTGATGCGGCTGGGCTTCGTGATGCGCTATGTGTCGAAATCCGTGATGACGGGCTTTGTGAACGCGCTGGCCATCCTGATCTTCATGGCACAACTGCCGGAACTGGACCC
>JALQTL010000229.1 GCA_023260935.1 Paracoccaceae bacterium | reverse complement strand
CGGGGTTGAAGAAATGCAGCCCCAGCACCCGGCCCGGATGGCGCATGGCCCCCGCGATGGCTGCCACCGAAAGGGAAGAGGTATTGGTAGCCAGCACCGCATCGGGCGCCACCACCGCCTCCAGCGCGGCAAAAAGCGCCTGCTTTGCATCCAGCCTTTCAACGATCGCCTCGATCACCAGCCGCGCCGAACCCATGTCTTGCGGGCCGGGCAGGATAGTGATGGCCGAAAGGATCTTGGCCCGGTCGGCTTCGGTCATCCGACCGCGGGCCACCAGCGGGGCAAGGCTTTCGTCAAGCCGGGCAAGGGCAGTATCGCGGGCGCCCGCGCCCGCATCGGTGGCCAATACCGAAAACCCCGCCGCGGCAAAGACCTGTGCAATGCCAAGACCCATGGTCCCCAGACCCACTACGCCGATCACGCGCGGCGGCAGGCTGGGCGAAGCGGGGGTATCGGGGCGGTCTGTTTCTGGCTGATCCATGGCGGCATCATGGAACATCGCAAGAAAACTTCAAGCCGGAAACTTTCAAACTTGAAATTGTTTTGGCGCGGTGGCAGGCTTCGCGCAACAAGGGAGTCTGCCGATGAAGATCCTGTGTCTTGGGGGTGGGCCTGCGGGCCTTTATTTTGCCATCTCGATGAAACTGCGCAATCCGTCGCATCAGGTGACGGTGCTGGAACGCAATCGCGCCAATGATACCTTTGGCTGGGGCGTTGTCTTGTCGGATGACGCGCTTGGCCGGATGCAGAAGAACGATCCGAAATCGACGCAAGCCATCCGCGATCACTTTGCCTATTGGGACGATATTGCCGTGGTTCATGCCGGCCATCGCACCGTTTCGGGCGGGCATGGCTTCGCGGGCATCGGGCGCAAGCAGATGTTGATCCTGTTGCAGGAACGCGCGCGTGAGCTGGGGGTGGACCTTCAGTTCCAGACCGAGTTCAAGTCGGCCGAGGAATACCGCAAGGATTACGATCTGGTGGTGGGCTGCGACGGCATCAATTCTGCCGTGCGCAAGGAATACGAAAGCACCTTCCGCCCCGATATCGACATGCGCAAATGCAAGTTCGTCTGGCTGGGCACGCATCAGAAATTCGACGACGCTTTCACCTTCATCTTCGAAAAGACGAAGCATGGCTGGGTCTGGGCCCATGTCTATCAGTTCGACGACAATACCGCGACCTTCATCGTGGAATGCCTGCCCGAAACCTGGGACCGCTGGGGTTTTGCGGACATGTCGAAGGAGGAAACCGTCGAAACCTGCCGCAAGATCTTTGAAAGCCATCTGGGCGGCCATGATCTGATGTCGAACGCGGCCCATCTGCGCGGATCGGCGGTCTGGATGCAGTTCCCGCGCGTGATCTGCGAACGCTGGTATCATGAAAACGTCGTCCTGATGGGCGATGCGGCGGCCACGGGGCATTTTTCCATCGGCTCCGGGTCGCGGCTGGCCTTCGACAGTGCCATAGCACTGGCCGATTACCTGCATTCGGAACCCACGATGGAGGGTGCCTTCCAGCGGTATCAGGATGAGCGCCGGGTCGAAGTGCTGCGCCTGCAATCTGCCGCGCGCAACAGCCTTGAATGGTTCGAGGAGGTAGAGCGCTATTTGGACATGCCGCCGCACCAGTTCGCCTATTCGCTGCTGACCCGCAGCCAGAGGATCAGCCATGAAAACCTTCGCCTGCGGGATCCTGCATGGCTGCGCGAGGCTGAAGACGCCTTTGCGCGCGATGCTGGCGGAGAGGCCGGGCGCGCCCCGATGTTCCAGCCCTTTACCCTGCGCGGGATGACGGTCAGGAACCGGGTCGTGGTGTCACCCATGGCGCAATACAAGGCGGTTGATGGCTGCCCGACTGACTGGCATTTCGTGCATTACGCCGAACGCGCCAAGGGCGGGGCGGGGCTGGTCTATACCGAAATGACCTGCGTTTCCCCCGAAGGCCGCATTACCCCGGGCTGCCCCGGGCTTTATGCCCCGGAACATGAAGCCGCCTGGAAAAGGCTGGTGGCGTTCACCCACGCCGAAACGGGGGCGAAAATCTGCTGTCAGATCGGCCATTCGGGGCGGAAAGGGTCAACCCAGTTGGGTTGGGAAGAGATGGACGCGCCCCTGCCATCGGGCAACTGGCCGCTGGTCAGCGCCAGTGCGATCGCCTGGTCGCCGCGCAACGCGGTGCCAAAGGCAATGGACCGGGCCGATATGGACCGGGTGCGCGATGAGTTCGTGGCGGCAACCCGCATGGCTGCCCGGGCAGGGTTCGACATGGTCGAACTGCACGCGGCCCATGGCTATCTGATTTCCAGCTTCATCAGCCCGAAGTCGAACATCCGCACCGATGAATACGGCGGCAGTCTTGAAAACCGCATGCGCTATCCGCTGGAGGTGTTTGCGGCCATGCGCGCGGCCTTCCCGGCGGATCGCCCGATGTCGGTGCGTATCAGCGCGAATGATTGGGTGGGTGAGGATGGCGTGACCCCCGAAGAGGCGGTGGTGATTGCCGGCATGTTCCGCGATGCGGGCGCCGACATCATCGATGTCAGCGCTGGCCAGACCAGCATCGACGCGCGCCCCGTCTATGGCCGCATGTTCCAGACGCCCTTCAGCGACCGTATCCGCAACGAAGGGGGCATCGCCACCATGGCGGTGGGCAACATCACCGAGGAAGACCATGTGAATTCCATCCTGCTGGCGGGCCGGGCCGATCTGGTCTGTCTTGCGCGCCCGCATCTGGCCGACCCATACTGGACCCTGCACGCCGGCATCCGGCTTGGCGACAATGGCGGCAACGCCGGCGACTGGCCGCTGCCCTATCTGGCCGGGCGCGATCAGGCCCGGCGTCTTGCCGAAAAGGCGGTCGAGGTGATCCGGGCATGAGGGCAAGGCGATGAGCCTGAAGGGAAAGCGCGTTCTGATCACCGGTGGCGGCAGCGGCCTTGGGGCGGGCCTTGCCTGCCACTTCGCCGATCAGGGCGCCAGCGTGGTGATCGCCGGGCGCAGGCTTTCGGCCCTGCG
>JALQTL010000210.1 GCA_023260935.1 Paracoccaceae bacterium | reverse complement strand
TCAACGGCATGGTCTATGTGCGCGGCCATGCCTGCGATTTCGATACATGGGCGGGGATGGGCGCGGATGGCTGGGCCTATGCCGATGTGCTGCCCTATTTCAAGCGGATGGAATCCAGCCACGGCGGCCAGGGGCCGGAATGGCGCGGCACCGATGGCCCGCTGCATGTGACCCGCGGCCCACGCAAGAACCCGTTGTTCGAAGCCTTCATCCAGTCCGGGCAACAGGCCGGCTATCCGGTGACGCAGGATTACAACGGCCAGCAGCAAGAGGGCTTCGGCCCGATGGAGGCGACCATCTGGAAGGGCCGCCGCTGGTCGGCCGCCAATGCCTATCTGAAGCCGGCCATGGCCACCGGCAATGTGCAGGTCGTGCGCGGCTTTGCCCGCAGGGTGGTGATCGAAAACGGCCGGGCCACGGGGGTAGAGATCGATCAGGGTGGCGTGCCCTTTGTCATCCCCGCCGCGCGAGAGGTGATCCTTGCTGCCTCGTCGCTGAATTCGCCGAAACTGCTGATGCTGTCGGGCATCGGCCCTGCGGCGCATCTGGCCGAACACGGGATCGGGGTGGTCGCAGACCGCCCGGGGGTGGGGGCGAACCTTCAGGATCACCTTGAAATTTATATGCAATTCGCCTCAAAGCAGCCGATTACCTTGTATCGCTACTGGAATCTTTGGGGCAAGGCGCTGATCGGGGCGCAATGGTTGTTCACAGGCAAGGGCCTTGGCGCCTCGAACCAGTTCGAAGCCTGCGCCTTCATCCGGTCCTCTGCCGGTGTGGAATACCCCGACATCCAGTATCACTTCCTTCCCATCGCGGTGCGTTATGACGGCAAGGTTGCCGCCGAAGGGCACGGCTTTCAGGTCCACACCGGGCCGATGCGGTCAAAATCGCGCGGGTCGGTCAGCCTGCGGTCGGCCGATCCGAAAGACGCGCCGGTCATCCGCTTCAACTACATGTCCGATCCTTCCGACTGGGAGGATTTCCGCAAGGCCATCCGCCTGACGCGGGAAATCTTTTCCCAGCCTGCCATGGCCGAATTCGTCCGGCACGAAATTCAGCCCGGCCCGGCGATTGCCTCGGATGCCGAGCTTGACGCCTTTCTGAAAGAGCATGTCGAAAGCGCCTATCACCCCTGTGGCACTGCGCGCATGGGCCGGCGCGATGATCCGATGGCCGTGGTAGACCCTGAATGCCGCGTGATCGGGGTCGACGGCCTGCGTCTGGCCGACAGTTCGGTCTTTCCCCAGATCACCAACGGCAACCTCAATGCGCCGTCAATCATGGTGGGGGAAAAGGCCGCCGATCACATTCTGGGCCGCGATCCGCTGCCAAGGGCGAACAACGAACCCTGGATCAACCCCGCATGGCGCACGGCGCAACGATGATTGCCCTCCCCTGAGTGGCAGGATTTCGTTAACCTTTTGTCAACTTCTGGCTTGAAGCGGCGTCGATATCTCCCCAGTTAGAGGGGATGTTAACACTTCGTTCCCTTCTTGTTCTTGCCCTTCTGGCCCTGCCCATGGCCAGCCTTGCCCTTGAAGGCCCGGTGCGGGTGATTGATGGCGATACCATCGATCTGGGGCCGGATCGCATTCGCCTCTTTGGCATAGACGCGCCAGAACGCGGGCAATCATGCCGCCGGGGCGGTGTTGACTGGGATTGTGGGGCATGGTCGGCGCAGGTGCTTGCAGATCTTGTGCGCGGCGGAAAGGTGACATGCAGCCGTCAGGATGTGGATCGCAACGGCCGGATCGTGGCCATCTGTCATGCCGGGGGGCGCGATATCGCCGCGGATATGGTGGCCGCCGGGGCAGCCGTGGCCTATCGGCGCTATTCGCAGCGCTATGTTGCCGGTGAAATTCAAGCCCGGGCCGAAGCGGTGGGGGTCTGGTCAGGCCAGATGACCCGGCCCGAAGACCATCGCCATGCCCGCAACGCCGCGCGCACCGCTGCGCCAGCCCCTTCCGGCTGCCGGATAAAGGGCAACATCAGCGCCTCTGGCCGGATCTATCACCGCCCCGGACAGCGCGACTATGACGCCACCCGCATCTCGCCCGCCAAGGGCGAGGCATGGTTCTGCACCGAAGCCGAGGCGCGGGCGGCCGGCTTTCGCCCTGCGCGGCGCTGAACCGTTCGGTTTGATCCGAGTCAAGGCGCGGGCTGCGTTCGCGCCGTAGAATCAAGGCCAACACAACGAAAAAGGAGACGCCTATGTCGAACACCCCGCATGAACTGGCCGAAGAATTCCCCGAAGCTGCCGCGAAGATTTCGGAACTGAAGGCAACCGATGCCCATTTCGCCAAGTTGATCGAGCAGTATCACGAGGTGAACCGGGCCGTGCATCGGGCCGAAACGCGGGTCGAACCCGTTTCGGAAGAGGCAGAGGCCGAGATGCGCCGCAAGCGCGCCCATCTGAAGGATCACATCGCCTTTCATCTGGCGCATGGGGCTTCGCACGGCTGACGCCAAAGGCTGGATCACAATATCCGGGGGCTGCCGCAGGGCAGCCTCTTTTTTCTGTTTCAGGGGGCAATTTCATAGGGCAGGACATCGCGCCTGTCGGGGTCCACCCGCAGCCTGCGTTCCAGCGGTGGAACCGACCGTTGGTGGCAATCGGGACGCTCGCAGATGCGGCAGGAAATCCCGATCGGCTCGAACCGGCCCTTCAGATCCAAACCGTCGGCATAGACCAGCGTATCGGCATGCTGCACCTCGCACCCCAGACCAATCGCATAACGCCGGGTCGGGGCATGGAAGGAACCCCCCGGTTTCGACACATCGCGCGACAGGCAGAAATAGCGCACGCCATCCGGTGTCTCGGCCAACTGGCGCAGGAATCGGCCCGGCGTTTCAAAGGCGCGATGAACGTTCCACAAGGGGCAGGCCCCGCCGAAGCGGGCAAATTGCAACCGGGTGGCTGAATGCCGCTTGGTGATGGTGCCGGCCTGATCTACCCGCACAAAGAAGAACGGGATGCCCTTGGCGCCGGGGCGCTGCATCGTCGACAGCCGGTGCGCCACCTGTTCGATGCTGGCCCCGAACATGTCGGCCAGCCGTTCCAGATCGTGCCGGGTGGATTGCGCGGCCTCGAGGAAGGCGCGATAGGGCAGCAGGGCCGCCCCGGCGAAATAGTTTGCCAGACCGATCTTGGCAATCTCGCGCGCCTCGGGCGTGTGAAAGCGGGCCAGATCCAGCGTGGCGTCGAACAGATCGTTCTGGGTAATCAGCGCCACCTGATGCAAAAGCTGAAAGCGCTGCGTCGGCCCGGCCGCACGGGCGCTGACCTCCAGCCGCCGGGCCTGTGGATCATAGCGGCGCATTCCCGGCACATCGGTGATGTGAACCGAAATGCCGCGCCGGTCCAGCACATCGCGCGCAGCCTGCAACACATCGCGCCGCCCCTCGGGCCCGGTGATGAAATGCTCGGCCGCGCGATCCACCGCATCGATGTAATTGTCGCAATAGTGAAAGAAATCGCGCACTTCTTCCCATGGACTCGTGCGCATTGTTGCATCTTCACGCCCCAGCGCTTCGTCCAGCGAGGCCAGCCGTTCATGAGTCTGGCGATAGGCGCGGTGCAGGTCAAGAAAAGCGCGCGCCAGTGCCGGGGCATTGGAGGCCGCAAGCCGCAGGTCGGCAAGGGGCGGGGGGTTGGCAAAGACCGGGTCGGCCAGTGCTTCCTTCATGTCGCTGACCAGACGCTCGCTTTCGCCCACCGTCAGTTCGGTGACATCCAGCCCGAATTCCTGCGCCAGCGCCAGAACCACGGCAGCCGAAACCGGGCGATGGTTGTTTTCCATCTGGTTCAGATAAGGCAGGCTGACGGCCAGCTTGTCGGCAAAGGCCTTTTGCGTCAGGCCAAGTCGGGTCCGCATCTCGCGTAGTTTCGCCCCGGCGTAAAGTTTGTGCGTCGCCATCCCGGCCTCCGTTTGCAAAGCCATTCTTTGGCTTTGCAAATCGCTCCGTCAAGCCCCGGCCTCAGCCCGCCGTGCCAGAGGGATCAGGCCGAAAGGCCCAGCCGCCGCGCCCGGTGCTGCACCCACAGGATCGACAGCACCGCAAGGAAGGCCGACGCCAGCATCAACAACACCAGCGGCAATTCGCTGGAACCCGGTTTCAGCAGGGCCCCCGCCCCCGCCGCCAGCGCCGCCCCGCTGCCGATCTGGATCGCCCCGCCAAGACCCGAGGCAGTGCCCGCAAGATCGGGCCTGATCGACAGCATGCCCGCATTGGCATTGGGCAGGGTCATGCCGTTGCCAAGGCCCACGAAAACCGTGAAGCCAAAGAACACCACCGCCGAATGCACCCCGGCCAGCGTCAGGATCGCCAGTCCGCCAAGCCCAAGGCAGGTGACAAGCGCCCCGATGAACACCATCCGGTTCATTCCCAGCCGCACGGAAAACCGGCCAGCCAGAAAGTTGCCGGCCGCATAGCCGATGGCCGTCAGGGCAAACAGCACGCCCACCTCGGAGGAAGACAGGCCAAAGACCTGCGCGCCGACAAAGGGCGCGCCGCCCAGATAGGCAAAGAAGGTGCCCGAGGTGAAGCCGGCACACAGCACATAGCCCCAGAACCGCTGCGACCCCAGCAGGGCCGGATACTGGCGCGCCTGTTCCGCCATGGAAACCCGGCGCAACTCGGCCGTCTCTCCCAGATCGGCCCAGACCAGCCACAGTACCACAAGGCCCAGAACCAGAAGCAGCGCGAAGTTGGCCTGCCAGCCGATCCATTCATCCAGCACGCCCCCGATGACCGGCCCGATCATCGGCACAACGCTCAGTCCCATGGTGACATAGCCGATCATGCTGGCCGCCTGTGCCCCCGGCACCATGTCGCGCACGATGGCCCGGCTCAGGACCATCCCCGCCGCCACCACCGCCTGCGCCATGCGAAACACCAGAAACACCGTCGCATTGGGCGCCAGAAGCGTGCCAAGCGTGGCCAGCATGAACAATCCAAGCGACCAAAGCAGCACCAGCCGCCGGCCATACCTGTCGGAAATCGGGCCGATGATCACCTGAAGCACTGCCGAAAGCGCCAGATACAGCGCCACCGAAAGCTGCATGAAGCTGTAAGGCACATCAAACCATGCCGCCATGCCCGGCAATGACGGCAGGAAGATGTTCATCGTCAGCGCCGAAAGCCCCGCGATCAGGATCAGCGTTGCGATATGCGGCGCGGTGGTGCGGTCAAGAAATCGGACATCAGCCATGCCGCAGACCTAGGCGGAGCCTGCGCCCTTGTCCACGCCATTCGGGCAGACTGCCCTGTGCGCTCATGCCCATTTGTGAAAGATGAAGAAGGCGCCCGTCCCGATGAAGGCAAAGCCGACAAGGTGGTTCCACGACAACGGCTCTTTCAGGTACAGCACCGAAAAGACCGCAAAGACGGAAAGGGTGATCACCTCCTGAATGGTCTTCAGTTCGGCCGCGGTGAAATGCCCGTGTCCGATCCGGTTGGCGGGCACCTGAAGCAGGTATTCGAAAAAGGCGATCCCCCAACTGATCAGGATCACGGTCACCAGCGGGGCGGTCTTGAACTTCAGGTGGCCATACCACGCGAAGGTCATGAAGATATTCGAGGCAAGCAGCAGTCCAATGGTTGCAACGGGTGCTGAAAGGGTCATTGCGGGGGCGCTCCTGGGGCAGGTGGGGCTGGTATATCCGCGCCATGACGCCACGCAAGGCTGGCCTGCGGCATTTGGTCCGCCGGCACAGGGCTGGGGCTCCCGTGCCGGCAGTCTTTCCGGCCCGTCAGGGGGCGCCCAGGCCAAGCCCTTGCGCTGATTGAAGAGGGAAAAATTTGCAATTATGCAATTCGCATAATGAAATGCGCCAACATTATGCAAATTTACGGAAATCTTCTTTCTTGGACGCGCGCTCCCCCTTATGTTGCACGCCATCCGAAGGGGAGGAGACCGCCATGAAGGACATCCTGCAAGAGCTTGAGAACCGCCGCGCCGCAGCCCGTCAGGGGGGTGGCGCACGCCGGATCGAGGCGCAGCACGCCAAGGGCAAGCTGACCGCACGCGAACGCATCGAGCTGCTGCTGGATGAAGGCTCCTTCGAAGAATTCGACATGTTCGTCGCGCATCGTTGCACCGATTTCGGGATGGAGGCAGAGCGGCCTCCGGGGGACGGTGTCGTTACCGGCTGGGGCACCATCAACGGCCGCATGGTCTATGTCTTCGCGCAGGACTTCACGGTAATGGGCGGGTCGGTTTCCGAAACCCATGCCGCCAAGATCTGCAAGATCATGGATATGGCAATCCAGAACGGCGCCCCGGTGATCGGCATCAACGACAGCGGCGGCGCGCGTATCCAGGAAGGGGTTTCGTCGCTGGCCGCCTATGGCGAGGTGTTTCAGCGCAACATCCTTGCATCGGGTGTGGTGCCCCAGATCAGCCTGATCATGGGCCCCTGCGCCGGTGGGGCGGTCTATTCCCCCGCGATGACAGACTTCATCTTCATGGTGAAGGATACGTCCTACATGTTCGTCACCGGGCCTGATGTGGTCAAGACGGTGACGAATGAACAGGTCACGGCCGAAGAACTGGGCGGGGCCAGCACCCATACCCGCAAATCCAGCGTGGCTGACGGGGCGTTTGAAAACGATGTCGAAGCCATTGCCGAAACCCGCCGCCTGATCGATTTCCTGCCGCTGAACAATCGCGAAAAGGCGCCCGTGCGGCCCTTCTTCGATGATCCGGCCCGGCTGGAGCCCAGCCTCGATACGCTGATCCCCGACAATCCGAACCAGCCCTATGACATGAAAGAGCTGATCCAGAAGATCGCGGACGAAGGCGATTTCTACGAGATTCAAAAGGATTACGCGGCGAACATCATCACGGGCTTCGTGCGGATCGAAGGGCAGACCGTGGGCGTCGTCGCCAATCAGCCGATGGTTCTGGCCGGCTGTCTGGACATCGATTCCAGCCGCAAGGCCGCGCGTTTCGTACGCTTCTGCGATGCGTTCGAGATCCCGCTGCTGACGCTGGTAGACGTGCCCGGCTTCCTGCCGGGCACCGGGCAGGAATATGGCGGCGTCATCAAGCACGGTGCGAAGCTGCTGTTCGCCTATGGCGAGGCGACGGTGCCGAAGGTCACGGTGCTCACCCGCAAGGCCTATG
>JALQTL010000158.1 GCA_023260935.1 Paracoccaceae bacterium | reverse complement strand
CGCAGGGCTGCCTGATCCTGCAACCCTATGACATGCGCATGGGCGCAGGCACGTTCCACCCGGCTACCACGCTGCGCGCGCTAGGGCCGGAACCGTGGAGCGCGGCCTATGTTCAGCCCAGCCGCCGTCCGACCGATGGCCGCTATGGCGAGAATCCCAACCGGTTGCAGCACTATTACCAGTATCAGGTCATCATCAAACCCTCGCCGCCCGATCTTCAGGATCTGTACCTTGGTTCCTTGGCCGCCATCGGCCTTGATCCCGCCCTGCACGACATCCGCTTTGTCGAGGATGACTGGGAATCCCCCACGCTGGGCGCCTGGGGGCTGGGCTGGGAGGTATGGTGCGACGGCATGGAAGTCAGCCAGTTCACTTATTTCCAGCAGGTCGGCGGGCATGACTGCCACCCCGTCTCGGGCGAGTTGACCTATGGGCTTGAGCGGCTTGCGATGTATGTGCTGGGCATTGATCACGTCATGGACATGCCCTTCAACGACCCGGCCACGCCGATCCCGCTGACCTATGGCGATATCTTCCGCCAGACCGAAGAGGAATATTCGCGCCACAACTTCGACGCCGCCTCGACCGAGATGCTGTTCCAGCATTTCAAGGATGCCGAGGCGGAATGTGACCGCCTGCTTTCCGAGCCCGCGCTGGACCCCAAGACCGGCAAGCGGATCATCATGGCACACCCGGCCTATGACCAGACGATCAAGGCCAGCCACCTGTTCAACCTGCTGGATGCGCGCGGCGTCATCTCTGTCACCGAACGGCAGGCCTACATCGGGCGTGTCCGTGCCCTGGCCAAGAAATGCGCCGATGCCTTCCGAGAAACCGAGGCAGGGGCGGACGCGGCATGACAGGAAAATTCGCAGCGGGGTTTATCGTGATCAGTGCCGCCATCGCAGGCTTTGCCATCTACTACCTTCAGGTCTATGCCTTTTACACCGAAGCCAGCTTCACCCCCGGCCGGGAAATCGTGTTGACCACCATCGAAACCGGCCAGCCCGAACCGATCCTGGCCGAAGATGTGACGGGCATCGATGCCGAAAGCTCTCCCCTGCGCTTCCGGGCCTGTTTCACCACGCCGCTGACACAGGCCATGCTGTCGGAAACCTATGTCGCCTATGAAGGCGCCGAACCCCTTGTCGCGCCCGGCTGGTTCGATTGCTTCGATGCCGTCGAAATCGGCACCGCGCTGGAACGGGGCGAAGCACTTGCCTTCCTAAGCCAGGCCAATGTCCATGCCGATGTCGATCGCGTGGTTGCCGTCTTCCCCGATGGCCGCGCCTTCGCCTGGACCCAGTTCAATCCCGCCGCCAAGGACGAATGACATGCCCGATCTTCTGATCGAACTCTTTTCCGAGGAAATCCCGGCGCGGATGCAAGCCCGGGCGCGTGAGGATCTGAAGAAACTTGTCACCGACGGGCTTGTCGAGGCGGGGCTTACCTATGCCTCTGCCGGTGCCTTTTCCACGCCCCGCCGCCTGACCCTGTCGATTGACAGTCTTTCCGCCGAATCCCGCGCTGTGCGCGAGGAACGCAAGGGCCCCGCCACCACCGCGCCGCAACCGGCCATCGATGGCTTCCTGCGCTCGACCGGCATGACGCTGGAAAAGCTTGAACGCCGCGCCGACAAGAAGGGCGAGGTCTTCTATGCCGTGATCGAACGCCCCGGCCGTGCCGCGCCCCAGATCATCGCCGAGGTGCTGGAGGCCACGATCCGCAATTTTCCGTGGCCCAAATCCATGCGTTGGGGGGCGGGGCAACTGCGGTGGGTGCGTCCGCTTCATTCGATCCTGTGCCTGTTGGTCGATGAAGCCGGGGCCCATGTCGTGCCGATGTCGGTGGACGGGATCACCGCCTCAAACACCACCGAAGGCCACCGCTTCCTTTCCTCCGGCCGCTTCGCCGTTCATAGCTTTGACGATTACACAACCAAGCTGAAGCACGCCCATGTCATTCTTGACAGCGCCGAGCGTGAGGCCGCGATCTGGCAGACCGCGCAGAACCTCGCCTTTGCTGCCGGGATGGAGATGGTCGAGGACCGCGCCCTGCTGACCGAGGTGGCGGGCCTGGTCGAATGGCCGGTGCCGCTGATGGGCCGCATTGCGGACCCGTTCCTGACCTTGCCGCCGGAAGTGCTGCAAACCAGCATGCGCGAACATCAGAAGTTCTTTTCGGTCAGGAACCCGAAAACGGGCCGGATCGAAGGCTTCGTGACCGTGGCCAATACTGAAACGGCGGATGATGGCGCCACCATCCTGAAGGGCAACCAGAAGGTGCTGACCGCGCGCCTGTCGGATGCGCGCTTCTTCTGGGAAAACGACCTGCGCGTGGCAAAGGCGGGCATGGGTGACTGGGCTGAGGGCTTGAAATCCGTCACCTTCCACAACAAGCTCGGCTCTCAGGCCGACCGCGTCGCCCGTATCGCGGCGCTGTCGCGCGAGATTGCGCCTCTGGTGGGGGCAGACCCCGATCAGGCCGAACACGCGGCCCGGCTGGCGAAGCTGGACCTGCGCTCGGCCATGGTCGGCGAATTCCCAGAACTTCAGGGCCTGATGGGCATGTATTACGCGAAAGCGGCGGGCGAGGCTGACGCCGTCGCCAACGCCGCCCGCGATCATTATTCGCCCTTGGGCCCGTCGGATGCCGTGCCGACAGATCCGGTTTCGGTTGCCGTCGCCCTGGCGGACAAGATCGATACGCTGACCGGCTTCTGGGCCATCGATGAAAAACCCACCGGCAGCAAAGACCCCTTCGCGCTGCGGAGGGCAGCTCTGGGGGTGATCCGGTTGGTGCTGGGGAATGGGGTGCGGACCAGCCTGACGACACTCTTCAACAAATCTGTTCCTACTTTTGGCCTTCCGACCGCCGCTAGCGATAACGAGGACGACTACACTAATCTCGATATCGGGCTAAACCTTCTCGCCTTCTTCCATGACCGCCTGAAAGTTTTCCTCAAAGACCAGAACATCCGCCACGACGTCATCGACGCCTGTCTTGCCATGCCTGGCGATGACGACCTGACCCTTCTCGTCACTCGCGCCCGCGCGTTGAATACCACCCTGCAAACCGAAGACGGCGCAAACCTCGTCGCGGGCTTCAAGCGTGCCAACAACATCCTGACGCAGGCCGAAGCAAAGGATGGTGTCGAATACTCCTTCGGGGCCGATCCCAAATTCGCCGAAACCGATGAGGAACGGGCGCTTTTCACGGCCCTCGATGCCGCCGAGGCCGCCATCACCCACGCCATGCAGGCCGAGGATTTCGGCCGGGCAATGCAGGCCATGGCGGGCCTTCGCGCCCCCATCGATGCCTTCTTCACCGCCGTCCAGATCAACACCGAAAACCAGATCGCCCGCCGCAACCGGCTGAACCTGCTGCACCGAATTCGCAGCATCTGCCTGTCTGTGGCCGATCTGACCCGGCTGGAAGGCTGATCTTCCGGCCTTGCACCTTTTCCAAATACTCTCGGGGGGAAGCCGTTTCGGCCCCGCCGAAACGGCGCAGGGGGGCAGACAGCCCCCCTTTTTCTGTGAGGCCGGCCATGGCCGCCCCCGCGCCTGCACTTGCGTAAACCATGCTTGTCACATCGGCATTTTGGCGTAAGGTCGGGGCGACAGAAGGAATGCCGCAGTGCAGAAAATCGCCCCGATCGAAGACTTCACCGAAGTCACGCCATCCGCAAAGGTCGACCGTCACGCCCATGGCTGGCGCGCGAAATGCCTGGAACGCCTGAGCCGGCTTGATCTGCCCGTTCCCCGCACCGGGGCCATTCCTGCCGCCACGGTCCGCGCCATTGCAACCCGCGATTTGACCGGATCCAACGTC